>CAYTAM010000018.1:0-7053 GCA_964435685.1 uncultured Methylophaga sp.
AAGGACATGACATTCTGACACCATCACACATATTCGCTGCAAAATCACCGTCCTCTTCTTCATAAGCAGCAGATTGCATTCTAACAATAATATCTGCTGATATGATAAACCCCGAATTATCAAGTGCCCTATCACCACACAGCTCATTATAACTTGCTAAAACACCAGCAGCATTATTAACATGAAATCTATTAGCATCAGCAAAACGCGGATCATGTAGTGTTTCATAAACCCGTTGATTGGTTCGCTGATTATTTAATTCACTTAAACTGCCGATAACGCGGTTAACCAGTGGAACCATTAGTTTATAGCAATATTGGACTCTAATTTTTAATAAATTTGCATCTTGGATAGATACATCATCAACCCTGTCATCTGGACGATACATTAAATTATCATTGGGGATCTGGTAAATACCCTCATCATTTTGCACCCCAAAAGCCGCACTATCAAAATTCGAGCTCATCGGGCTGATTCTAATGATCCGCGTATAACTATCTACTTCACTAGTAGCATCACGCCGAACACCACCACTATCAATACCTGTTTCTATATCACTTTTTAAATTTGTCAGTGTTGCAGTGCTAGTAAATAAGGGTGATAAGCCACGAATAAGTCCACGCCGCAATGAAGTATAGGTCGCATTATTTACCGCACCTAATCGTGCCGATTGGAATGTTGCATAATTTAATGTTGTCTTAGCAGAATAAATAAGTCCTATTTGTATTGCTCCAAATATAAATAAAATCAATACTGGAATAACAATAAGGAACTCTATCATGGCCTGTCCCTTTCCAGCTCTATCATGCAAGCACATAAAATAGAGACTATTCATTCTGCATATCTAATTCTAAATTGAAAGGTGCGAGCACATCGACTGTTAATGCTCTTATTTTTATAGCATCTGCTGAGGAAGGATCAACATTTTTATACATTTCCGACACCGTTCTAGCCAATATTTTAGCTCGAATATAAGACAGATTATACCATGCCTTTATAAAGCTTGGATCACGCTGTAATGCTGACATATAAGCTTGTTCCGCTTGACTATAGTGTTGTTTTTTTGCGTAACAATTGCCCATTCTTAAAAGATTATTAGTATCCGTCGGCATTGCCTGCGCTAATTCCTTATAAAGTGGTAGTGCTTTTTCGCATTGATCTTGTGCATAGTAATTGTCTGCTTCAATTTGTTGTTGAAGCAAGTTTGTTACTTTTTTAACCGATGTATAATTGCAAGCACTTAGCAAGACAAAAGCACACATTATCACCATTAATTTTGCCATATACAGTTATCTCCCTCTCTAATACCAAACCGACTAATGCTCCCTGCTATTAGCTCAATTGTTGCCTTTGCTTTAATACACAAACTGATACGCCAAGGTTTTATGTTTTCAGAGATCCCACAAATACGATCATGTCTATCGACATAAATTAAATCAACACTGTATTTCATACCACAAGTATGAATAGCACTGCATGATGTTAACCATAAGCCTTCCTTTTCTGCTAATTTATCTCTTATCAATAAACCGCCCAGTCGCTCTTTCAACGTTTCAGTTTGTAGTCCATCTAAAGTAACAATATACGATCCATCGCGTGAGATCACTATCTCAGCCTGCTTCACAGTGTGCCTTGCTCTAAAAATTTTATTACAATTGGGAATAATAAAATAATAAATGTTAACGGAAAAATAAACGCGATAAGCGGAATTACTAATTTAACAGGAGCTTCCATTGCCATTTTTTCTGCTCGTTGAAAACGTTCATCTAAGCGTTGTTCAGCCTGAATAAGTAGTGTTTCTCGCATACTGGAACCCATTTTTTCTGCCTGGATCACTGCACTCACAAAAATAGTGACATCTTTAAGGCCAACACGCTGTTCTAATCGGCTCAAAGCATCGGCTCTGGTCTGTCCAGAATTGATATCACGTAACACTATTCGAAACTCGTTATTCATCGCACCTTTAGGACCTTTTTCAACGGCTTGTTTAAGGGCGCCGGAGAAGTTAAGACCAGCATCGACACACATACTTAAATAATCTAAATAAGTTGGTAAGGTTTGAATAATCGCCACATCTCGTTTTCTACGTGCATCTTTCACCCATGCTTCTGGCAATATAAAACCAATAATCGCCAAAATAATTAACAGCCCCACACTCACCTCACCTGAACTGACCAGTGGAATAGCCGCTAATGCAGGCAACAGTAGCGCAAAAACAAAACATGCAGAAAAATATTCTTCTGCTGTCAGCACAAATCCTAAACTATTTTTTTGTAACTTAGCATCTAATTTATTTAAATAACTGGCGGGTAAATTATTGCCAATAAAAAAACTTACAATTTTAATTAGAGGCCAAACTGGTAGCATAAAAGCCGGCGGTGGATCCATATATTTCCGGCTATCCCTACCCACCATACTTGCCAATAGGATCAGCAGTAAAATCAGGCAAGCAACAGCAGTGCCTAAACTTATACCCGCTGCCAATACAACTAGATCATCAAACATACTTATTGGCTCCTTAGCTATCTATTGATGTTACTTTGCGAATAAAAATAAAGCCCAATACTTGCATAATAACCATTATCGCTAGCACTACTAGGCCTTCTTTGGTGGTATAAAGCTTTGTCATTGCCTCAGGCTCAATAAAGCTTAATAATATTGCTAACACAATAGGCAGCATCGCCATAAACGTGCCTTGAGCCCGCCCCTGTGCTGTGAGACTGTCAATTTTGCCTTCCATCATTTTTTTACGTCTTAATGTTTTTGCCATAGTGTTAATTGTTTCTACCAAGTTGCCCCCTACTTCTCGACTAATTCGAATAGCTGAGCTTGCCATAATAAAACTTTGCAATGGGATCCGCTGTTCTAATTCAATCAAGCCGTCCTCTAAACTTACCCCTAACCTCATTCGTTTTACTAATAGACCGAATTCTTGGCTCAAGGGTGCAGGGGACTGTTTTGTGACCGTTTCTAACGCCATATTAAGACTAGCTCCAGATTGCAAACTACTCGATAACATTATAAAGGCATCGGGTAATTGCGCTTCAAATTTACGAAAACGTTTTTTTCGCAATGATGCCCATATCAGACCTGGAATAAACAGCAATACCCCTAAAACACTCCATGTAATAACCCATAACTGGAATAAGTAGTGAACCAATGTCGGTATTAAAAGTAACGCAATGATATTGATGAGAAATAAATAGCTCACATCGGTAAATACAAACATATCGGCTAATTGCCGATCGGCATTTTTTGTAAAGCGTTGTTTATAAAAACGTGAAAATTCACTTAACCAATTACCCGATGTCGTAATCAAAGCGGTTACCGAAACAAATATCAGTAACACAATGGCTGATAACAAACTACCACTAATTAATTCTTGGATCATTGTTGAAAAATACTCATATCAACGCTAACACCCCGTTCTCTCAATTCTTCGTAAAATTTGGGTACTGTGCCCGTTGCCACAAAATCGCCTCTAATTCGACCATTGTCATCAAAGCCTTGTTGTTTAAATTTAAAAATTTCATTCATTTGAATCGTGCCGGATTCCATGCCGGTAATTTCACTAATATTAGTGATCTTACGACTGCCGTCACCAAAACGGGTTTGCTGAATCACAATATGCACTGCCGAGGCTATTTGTTCTCTTATTGCCGATACAGGCAGATCCATCCCCGCCATTAACACCATTACTTCCATCCGCCGTAACATATCTCTTGGCGTATTAGCATGTGCAGTTGTTAACGAGCCATCATGACCTGTGTTCATTGCCTGCAACATATCAAGCGCTTCACCACCACGGCACTCGCCCACAACAATGCGATCAGGTCTCATTCTCAAACAGTTTTTAACTAAATCCCTAATAGTAACTTGACCTCGCCCTTCCATATTAGGGGGTCTAGCTTCTAGCGATACTACATGGGGTTGTACTAAGCGCACTTCAGCCGCATCTTCAACAGTAATAACACGTTCACTAACAGGAATATAGTTAGATAAAATATTTAATAAGGTTGTTTTCCCTGATCCAGTTCCCCCCGACACAATAATATTTTTGCGTTGCTCAACACAGATCCGAATAAAGCTCACCATTGATTCATTAATCGTTGCAAAACGGATTAAATCGCGATCCGTTAGTTTCTTTTCTGAGAATTTACGAATGGTGATACACGGCCCTTTCAATGCCAGTGGTGGAATTATCGCATTCACCCTAGAACCATCGGGCAAACGTGCGTCAACCATGGGAGAACTTTCATCAATGCGTCTGCCGAGCGGTGAAATAATACGTTCTATCGTTGCCATAACGGCATCATTGCTAGTAAAGCTAATATTTGACTTTGATAGCCGTCCTGCTTTTTCTATATAAATATCATCATAACTATTAACCATGATTTCCGTCACATCACTGTCTGCAAGCAAGTCTTCTAGCGCACCTAAACCTATCGCTTCATCTAATACAATTTTGGCAAGCACATTATGTTTAAGATCTTTAGGAAGGCGATCTGTCATTGATACAATGATCTCTTCAACCAATTTAGTTAGCTTTTCTCTCACATTTTCCGGTGCTAATTCATCTAAATGCATGCGGCGGAGATCCATTTGACGCAATAGCTCTTGATGAACAAATTTTGCCCAGTCCATATAGACCAAACGACTACTATTCTCTTGTGAAATATCATCTGCAGAACGATCAGTTTCATCAGTTGTGGCAGTTTTTTCTTCGATACTGTCGATTGCAGACACATTATCATCATGAACCACTATTATGCTATATCCAGAAATAGTGATGATGTCCTCGGCTTGAAGTGGTCCATAACGTTCCACCTCATTACCATTTATACTAATGCCATAGCCATTGCTAATATCTTCAACAAAAACACCTGCCAACTCTTTAACAAAACGAGCATGTTGCGGCGCTACCCGCCAGCCTCTTATGCGACTAATGCCATCACGTGCACTGCCTAATTCACAACTATCTGCACCACAACGAACACGGTCTATTTCATTGCCTTTTTTATCTGTAATTTTTAATTCAAACACGATAATACTAATCCATAAGTCCATTAGTTTTTTGGGCATCAAATAGATCAACCATTCTTGCCGCTGAATCTATTTCTTGTTGATTTATTCCCTCATCAAGTTTCTCTAGAATTGTAGGTGTTATAAAAATAACCATTTCAGTTTCACCCTCAACAAAACTTTTAGATTTGAACAGATTACCTAGAACCGGAATACTCGATAGCCACTTAACATTGCTTGATGTCTTTTGTTCCTCGCGGGTTATCAACCCAGATAAGACTAGTGTTTCTCCCGGCCTGAGCTTTACATCGTTCACTGTCGAGCGTTTTTTAAATGCGGGTTGACCATTGACCGCATTCGCCAAATCTAATTGGCTAATGGCTATATCAACACGTGCAGTAATATTATTGTAGGTATCAAGCGTTGGCTCAATTTTCAGTAAGATACCAAAATCTTTATATTCAACGCTTGTTCCATTAATTGAACTGGTCACCACTGGCACCTCACCCCCTACCGTTAAGTCAGCAGAACCGCCACTGCGTGCACTCAACCGTGGATGTGCAAGTGTCAATGCCGCGCCTGATTGCTCTAATAAATTGATAATAGAGGTGAGCTCTGTTGCGATACCAAAATAAGCTGCACTCCCCGATGTTGCAGTCTGAAAATTATTAAATGCAGCAACGGTTGATGAACCACTAAAATCAGGAGTTGCATCACCTGCATGCAATACATTTTTTGCCAAATTCAGCACCGGCCCACCAAAACTCTTCTGCCAGTTAATACCAATATTTTCAGTATAATCTTTAGAAAACTCGGTGACACGCACATCAAAATAAATCATTTTCTCTTCAAAAGCGGTGATTTCCCGCGCTAATACCAAAATATTAGGGTAACGCTCTTGGATCAGCTTTATCCGCTCCAAGTCACGTTTTTGTAAGTTGCCGTCCACCACAACTTGTTGATCAATCACTGATATTTTAATCCCTGCAATGCTTTTAAGCAGTGTTCTAATTTCTAATACTTCTTGATCCGTGGTGATCGCTCTAGCCAATACTAAAATATCGCTATAGCGTTCTTTCAATATATTAACTCTATCCAAATCACGTGATTTCAATTCACCATCAATAACAACACGTCGACCTAGCGTTGTCACTTTAATCCCCTGCACATCTTTTAATAATTGTCTAATTTCAGATGCTTCGCGCCAACCATCAGAACTCACAATAATCAGCGCTAAAATTTCCCGACGACCATCGGTAAACCAGACTTGCATATTAGTTTCGCCGGCACCATCAGCATTAAGAACAATCTCACCATTCTTGAGTAATGTTGTGCTTACTAGCTCAGATTTACCAACCGATATTCGTTCAACATCAGGTGCTGTTATTACTTTAGACTCACCTTCATACAGTGTCAGTGATTTAGCTAAAACACGTTTACTCTGATGTGCCTGAACATCTACTGCTACTATCATCAACACTAATAGCATTAATACTGCAAACAGCGTAGGTTTTGTTATTAATTTAATCATGTTTCTCTTCTTAATTATTATATTAAAAGTGTGTTATCAATACGTTATTGTTTGCGAACTCTAATCACAGGAATAATTCCATTCTCACCTGTTCCACCTGAAATAAAGTCAACATAATCACGTTGAAAACCAGTGGTAATATCTTCTTCTATTGTTGATGTAGGATCAATAATCTCACCACTGGCTGTTACCATAACCGTATCAATAACACCTAACACCTCACCCTCTACACTAATAGCATTGCCAAGCTCATCAACTGTACCAATAACATTACCCTGTTCATCAATGATCTTCCCATCCACTATTTTACCGATAATATTGCCTTCAGCATCTCTAACAACCTGTGTTTGCGTTGCCATCACTTTGCCTTGGCTATCTACCAGCACGGTTTCAACAACACCCAATACTTGATTGTCTAACCCTATAGCTTGACCATCGTCAGATATCGTCCCAATAATATTACCTTGTTCATCAATGATCTGCCCATCCACTATTTTGCC
>CAYTAM010000018.1:7153-13661 GCA_964435685.1 uncultured Methylophaga sp.
TCGTCCCAATAATATTACCTTGTTCATCAATGATCTGCCCATCCACTATTTTGCCAATAATATTGCCATCAGCATCTCTGACAATTTGTTCTTCATTTACAACTTGTTTAACAGCATCAGACAGTGACAAAGCAATCTCATTGCCGTTAACATCCAAGGCAACACCTTTATCAATAGTGCCTAATACTTCACCCGTTAAACTGATTGCATTACCCTGCTCACCGACCTTGCCAATCACATTGCCATCTGCATCAATAATCTGCCCATCCACTATTTTGCCTATAATATTGCCTTCAGCATCTCGCACCACATCAGCAATTTCCGCAACATTAAGAATAGGATCATCGGCACTCACATTGGTGACTATCTGCCCCATCGGTTTGCCATCAAAGGTAACCGCTTGCCCATTGACTACTTTACCGATGATATTGCCATTCTCATCGACTATATTATCGCCAATAATTCTGCCTACCGGTTTACCATCAGCATCTAATACCAAATCTATTTTTTCTGGTTCATCTTTTTCAAATAAAATCTCTACGCCTACATATTCAAAATTCACTTTGCTGGTATCTTTAGGATGCCTTAATACCGCAAACATATCGCCAAAACCTTCTGCCAATTCAACGCGGGCAATTTGTTTTGCCGTTAAATTCAGTGAGATAATGGTAAATTCCATATTAAAGCCATCAACTGACTTTCTAGTATTGCTATATTCATATTTTCTGCCATGTAGATCTTCTTTACCTGCAGCAAGCACTTCAATATTTTCAAGAACCGGCATAATAATATCTTCCGGAGCCGTTTGGCTGGTACCGGTAGCAATCACATCCATCCCTAATGATGTCAATGTAAAGCTTCCCATTAAGTCAATACGATCACCAGGGCGTAATAAACCATCAAAAGAATCAACTTTATTTACTCTGACACTACGAGCCCTTCTGCCTAACTCAATATTTTCAGAGAATGTTGTTGCTGATTTACCGGTTACTGCTTCCCAAGTGATGGGTCTGCCTGTTTGAACGGGCATCAACAATGTACGATTCACTAACTTTTTAAAGTCTTTTGCCATAACGACATTTGAAGGCAAAAATTCTTTTGGCACATCACGAGCTGCAACAGACTTTGCGGTAATAACACTGCCTTTTTTCAAATCTGCTTTCGGCACTACTACCGACACCATGATCTGCGGAACAGGTTGGCTTGCTTTGCGATATTTCGCTTCAACTTGTTTTAAATAAAATATCGTTAATGCAGCTGCTAACATGCCACAGACGATGGCAATAATAGTTAAGCGGAGTCCTGATTGTTTCTTCATGGTTATTAATACCTAAAATTATATTTATGGAAATACTGGATCTGGCTGAGAAATCACACGGGCACTAGGGCAATCATTAGGCTCAACAGCCACGCCATAGATTGCCGTTTGTTCGACATAATCTATTTGATCCATTTCGCCAATTTTCTCATCTTCATCACTAAATAAGACTAATTGTTGTTGATAAATATCGACCTCTGCTTGATGTTGGTCATGGGGGTTAAGAAAAGGATTTGTGTTGTAATTCACACCATCATCCCAATCAATTGCCATAATGGAGCATATACCCAGATCTTCCCAATACACTACTTCCCCATTCGATTCTAGAGGTGCACTACTGACACTAACAGCAAATACAGCGGCATAATATTCACCATCAATAACGCGTCCTGCTTGTGGTTGCTGCTGATTATTAACCACTTTAAATGAAGCCGCCGTACATAAGCTACCGATATTTAATTCATTTTGATTGACGTTATTAAACACCTTACCTGATGCTTTACTTTCATAACCCCAAGCATAAACAGGGGCAGGTGAGCCTGAGCAGCCCGTTACCGCACGCAAATGTAGAGTATTCCCTTCCTCATCTACAATCACCCGTTCAATAATCACATTATTGATAATATCGCCTTCAACTGTTGTTAAGGTATTATCGGCTTCTGAATAAAACCCTACCACATTACCGTTGCCATCAACCACCGATCCATCTGCTCGTAAATAACCATAAGTACTAAAACCCGTAGCACTCGTTGCTAGTGATACCTCGGTAATGCCACTTGGATTTAACACGGGGGGGCCACCACCATCACTACCACCGCCATCAGATCCACCGTCACCGTCATCACCACTACCGCCGCTGTCATCACCACTACCGCCGCCGTCTGTAGTAAATTCACCATATTTTTGCACTGCAGACATAGAAGCAGAATAACCCTCATAATTATCATGCATTACTGTCAATAGTTTAGAAATGCAATTGTCATACCCTGGACAATCAGCATTAGCACTCCAGAAAAAGGCTCCTACAAAAGCGGCGGTAACAATCACATACTCCACCATAGCTTGTCCTAACTGGCGACGTTTCATTTTGTTATCACCTCGTTAATTAGAATTTGCGCTTTACCATCACCCGTTGGCAAAATAACAATATTACTAATATTTAAACCATCACGAAAAACCAAGGCATGCGCTGCACCTTCCATAAAATCTCGCTCAAGGTGCCAGCCATTACTCTGCATTTCACTCATGTAAAATGCGGCTACTGAACGCGCGTCTTCAGCACTGGTTAACATGGTTGTTCGACCTTGTTTTGGTCCATCATTAGTGCGTAGATCTGACACCACAACCGTATCAGCCGGTGCTAACACATCCTCACCTAGCTTTGCTTGAAGACTTCCTTTCGGGGGATTACTAATGATCAATCGACCAGAACTTGTTGGCGCATGTTGTGCCGCGATCTGTACCGTCATCATGCAATCATTAGTAATCGTGGTTACCTGATGCCAAATACCAAATGCAGTATCATCATATCGTTCATCCCAAACCTTATGGTAATGGGCAACCACCTCTAAATAACTGGCATTGGCCAAAAAGCTTCTCACCATCATTGGACGATTATTATAATTTGCATCATCCATAACACTTTGGACTTGCATTTCATCCATTATAGGAAAGTCATCAAAGTCACAATCAGCCCACACATTCACTGAATGAACTACACTCCATACTATAATGGCAATAATAAGAGAGGATCTTTTATTCATCGTAATAGCAAAATCCACCATCACAATCCACAGCTAAAGGTTCACCATCTACTGCCGGCATTGGTTCTACACCGACTGCACCAAACTCAAGATTACCAATTGCTCCATCCAAGAAACTAGCGAGCGTAATAACAGCATCAAATAAGTCGTTGTCAAATAAAGTTGATGGCACAAAATCATCTGCACGTTGCCGGTAATGTTCTAAACTCTGCGTATTCCAACCATCGGCTAATATGGCTGATCGCGCTTGCAACTTTCCATCCCAGTTTTGGAAAATAGCATCTTCAATGCCTGAGCCCCATTGTCCGGCAGCATCTCTATCCCACACACCTACACCACCACCATGGCTGTTTGCCACGTTAATTTGGGTGCTAATCACTGGGCTATAATAATTCTCCAATTCATGCGCAAAGGTAACAAAGTCATCATTATTACCACCAGTAAAATCCATAAATGTATTTAATGGTGCGGCAATCGTCGACATGCCCGTATTCATCACTCCGAGAATGTCATAAGCAATACTAGGCGTATCTTGCCGATCTAAACCTTCATCTAAGCTAGTGCCACCATACATAGTGTTTTTACTTTGAACATATGTCCATATCGGACTTGCATCCGTGCCGCCAGCATCTATATCATCAATTGTTATCGGTTTAATAACCCCTGTCCCTGAACCATAAAAAAATCTATTTTCCATTGATGTCATTACAGCATCATCATTTCGTATAGCAACACTTTGCCAATAATCAGCACTTTGCACACTTTCATCAGGTGCTTCACCTTGATCAAACCAAACCGTTCTCTCCCAAGCAACATAACGTGATGCTTGTTGGGTTTGAAATTGCAGATCCATAATTTTTCCAAAGGTAGGAACGATAACAAACAAGCCCAAAAATACGTAACTAACAGATACCACAAACTCAGTCATAGCTTGACCTGCTTGCTTACTAAATATTGAAGATTTGATCATGGCAGAAAGTCCTCCAGCTGATCAACGACCGCATCAATAGCGACATCCTTCACTTGATTTGCTGCATCATGCAGTGGCGGCTCAGCAATACTGTCAAAGGGTGCATCAATTTGAGATACTAAATAATCTACACTGGTATCAATAACCCGATCGCCTACTGCATTCAACATCCACTCAACAATATCAACCGCAGAGCCACTAAGACCATCGATCATGTCTTCCCAATTGACTTCACCTGTTGCAATTAATATGGCAACAGCACTGGGTTCTCTTAAACGGGCATCCCAAAATGGGCTGAATAAACTGGCAGGTTCCGCACTGCCATCGCTATTTTGTTGCATTGGATTTGCAAAATAAGTTTCAGCTGAACTTACCGTCATCATCGGTCTAGGATCCATCCATGCTGTTCGCTGATAAGCTGCCGAAAAATCAGTACCTTCAGCACGCGAGCGCGTATCTACATCAAAACGTGTATAAGCAATATTGCCATCATCCCAATCAGTTTCATTACCAGTATTAATATCAATTGCATCCGAATCAGTCGTTTCGACATCATCTAAACTTTTTGCTAAAGCAATCGTAAATTCATAACTGACACCGGATTCTTGGAATGCGCCACCGAGCGAATAAAATGAGGGTGGGGCACCATAGCTAGCTGTCACATCAAGAGGTCTTATGCCATACATGCCCGGTAACAAACTAGGCGATGCCTGCCCCCAACCTAATGCTGCAGCATGAAATAAATCAAAACTGCCATTATTGACAAAATCATCAGCATCACCACCATACATCCCGGGGTCACTCATGCCTGGGAAGCCCCAATCAACTAATTGTTTTTTGGCATATATAGTGTCACTCACAACTTGATGGGTAGCACCTGCTAAAGGCAAGCCTATCGAGATAGGAAAATCAACATCAATTAGATCAAAATTAGTACAATCAATAAAGCAAATCTCAACATTAACAAACAAGCTAATATCAACTTGAACACCAAATGAAGCGACATCAATAGATCCCCAACCAATACTGGCTAAATCCTCATTTGTATCTAAATCATTATTCGCTAAATAGGCGGTGCCACCATCATTTTTGATGCCTGCAAAAAACTCAACATCTAACTCAATTCTCAAGGTAACAATACCAAGTGGGATCTCTAAATTGAAGCCCTGCCTGTCAGAGATATCAAAAGTCCAGTGGCGATCTTTAGTAAACCCTTCTCGGTTCCTATTTACAATTGCGGCATAGCGTTGGTAAGCTTCAACAGCACTATCATCCTCATCACTAACATTTAAATTAGCATTCACTCCTCCACCCACATTAGCTGCTTGCTTGCTATTAATCCCCGGAGTATTATCATTAATCATGGTATCTAATGTGCCCAGTTGACCACCTAAGAACTCGGCTACTAATTCCTGTTCATCCGCACCATCTGTGTCTGCGGGCACCAAAGCGTTATAGACATTATCTGGGCTAAAATTCTCACCAAAATAAGTTAGTAAAATATTCTGTGTAAAAAAGTACCAACCTACAACAGGCGTATACATCTCCGGATTATCAGGATCGAACTCATGGTCTTCAACTACATTAAGATTAATTTCTATCTGTGCTTGCATCGTTGAAAGAGCAAAGACTTTCTGGAATACACCTAATGCACCATTAAAATAGGAAATAACCGTCGGCCATTTATTCACCATCACATTAGTCGGTGCTTCAATCGCTGTACCCATTAATACCCAAGGTGTGGTAATTACATTAAGAATTTGCCCCATAGTCACCGGCGAGGGTGGTGCTATTGGAACCGTATAAAGTGGAAAACTGGTGAATGCCGGCACTTGTTTATAATGTTTTGCCCATGATAATAAGGCAACCATTTGACCAATAGAGACCTCGTTTGCCACCATGGCTCTATTGGTATAGGCAACAAAATTCTGGTTGCGTGCCGCCAGTTTCGCCTGTGAATATACCGCTGCATCAGCAGCATTCTCTATTTGAACACGATTTTTTACTAGCTGACCTTGATTATAGAGAATTAATAAGGTCATTACCGCCACAGCCATAAACAGCAAACCAAATATTATGGCTTGCCCGCTTTGCTGATAGCGTGGGCGATAAAAAGATCTCATTAGAAATAGTCATTTAATCTTAAGGAGCCGCTGAATAATTCATGGACGAAACGAAGTAACCTCCATGGTAAATAGCTTGCGTAAGAAATGTTCAGTTTTAAGGAGAAAAACGCAGGTAATAGCGAGCTATTGCCAAGTTTTTTAACGCAGAAACTGGATATTTTGGGCGTGAGATATGAGTTCATCACTTGTTCAGCGGCTCCTTAAATAATTATTCCGACTGTTTAAAATCTGTTAAGCCATAATCTGCTACCGCTTCAGTGGTGGCCTCCGCAGCCGCTGCAGCACCGGCATCTGTCGCTGTACCACCGCCTAATTCAGCCGCCATATCACC
>CAYTAM010000019.1:0-13113 GCA_964435685.1 uncultured Methylophaga sp.
TCCTAGGTAGAGATTTTTAGTTTATGGGGCTGACGTAATCAAACCATTATTTTCTCAAACACCTTCTTTAAATGTACGATTGTCATTGGCATTAATAGCATCGTTGACACTATTTTTATTGGATTCTAGGTTTAATTACTTTGCCCCTGTTCGTGCGACTTTAGCCACAATTGTCTATCCAATTCAAGTGATTGCAGGGCTGCCCTCCGAGTTAAATGATTGGAGGAGTGATTTTTTCCAAAGTAGAACACACTTAAAAGCAAGAAATAATAAACTTGAAACCATGCAATTGTTAAACAGCATGCGCCTGCAAAAATTACAAGCATTAGAACGTGAAAACATGCGCTTGCGTGAGTTATTGGGATCCTCGTTCCGGTTAACAGAGCGCGTATTAGTAGCGGAATTATTAACCATTGATTTGGATCCTTCTTTTCAACAAGTAATGGTTAACAAAGGTCAGCGAGATGGCGTTTTTTTAGGACAGCCAGTACTTGATGCAAGTGGTGTTATGGGGCAAGTTACTGGAGCGTATCCTTTTGCTAGTCGTGTTGTGTTGATCACCGATCCTAGCCATGCTATTCCAGTACAAATTAATCGAAATGGCTTGCGAGCAGTGGCAACAGGTCGTGGTTTGGGCATGTTGTTACAGCTAGAACATTTACCACATAATGCTGATGTAAGGCAGGGGGATTTATTGGTTACATCGGGGCTTGGAGGACGTTTTCCGGTGGGTTATCCGGTTGGTACAGTGAAGTATATACGTTTTCCTGAAGGCAAAGCCTTTGCAGAAATTGCGGTGGAACCGGCGGCACATTTATCAACAAGCCGGGAGTTATTATTAGTATTACCAGCAGCAAACTTGAACGCTACCCGTGGAAGAGCGCTATCTGTGGAGCAAACTAATGACACAGAGTAAACCACAAGCAAGAATGGTATTATTCACTACAATCATTGTGGCGATGATATTAATGATCGTTCCTATACCGGAGGTACTGCGCTCTTTTAGACCAGAATGGGTGGTAATGACATTACTCTATTGGGCAATGGCTTTACCAGAACGAGTGGGGATTGGCTTTGCATGGACTGTTGGTTTATTGATGGATGTAATGATGGGCGGTATCTTAGGAATATTGGCTTTTTGTTATGCTTTAGTTGTCTACCTGATACTTAATTTGCATTTACGATTACGCCAGTATCCAGTATGGCAACAAGCTTTAATTGTGATGTCTTTAGTGTTACTGGTTCATATTATTAAGGTAGTATTTTCTCCCGCAGATGCGAGTTGGTACCTTTGGGCTCCTGCAGTAGTGAGCACATTTATCTGGCCAATAATATTTATTGTGTTACGAAAAACAAGACGTGTTTTTGGTGTGAGCTAATAATGGATCCCACACCCATCTAATGCTAAGGTCTGAACTCAAAAATCCTCACCAAGAAAGTAGGATAGTCAATGATAGGCTGATTTTTTCGGCTATTTTGGTAGGGATATTATTTGCCGTGGTAATGGTTAGATTGACCGTTTTACAAGTATTTGAGTATGAGCACTTTAATGCGCTTTCAGATAGAAATAGAGTTAATTTTGAGCCTTTAGTACCTCAGCGTGGACTGATTTATGATCGTAATGGTGTGGTATTAGCAGAAAATATAGCTATTTTCAGTTTAGAGTTGATACCTGAAAAAGTAAGCGACATTGATGCTACACTGCAGCAGTTAAAATTACTGCTAGCGATGACAGATGATGAAGTGGACGAGATAAAACAGCAAGTTAAACGGCAACGTCGCTTTAAGGAGGTAGTGGTTAGACAACGCCTAACGCAGCAAGAAGTGGCTACGTTTTCAGTTAATAGACACCGCTTTCCTGGTGTAGATGTAGTGGGTCGTTTAGTACGGCACTACCCACATGGCAGCTTATTTGCCCACACTATAGGCTATGTGGGTCGGATCAATGAACAAGAACAACAACGTATTGATCGGCAAAATTATAAAGGTACCAAGCATATTGGTAAAACGGGTGTAGAGCGTTCATATGAAACGTTATTGCATGGGCAAGTGGGTTATCAACAAGTAGAAACTAATGTGCAAGGGAGAATAGTACGGGAGATAACCAGTACACCCTCGGTTGCAGGCAATGATCTATTTTTACATTTAGATATTAATTTGCAGCGTGTAGCCTATGAAGCATTGGTGGGTTTTAATGGTTCAGTGGTAGCCCTTGACCCTAGGACAGGCGGTGTGCTTGCGATGATCAGTAAGCCGGATTTTGATCCGAATGAATTTGTAATGGGGATCAGTAGTAAGTCTTTTGCAGTGTTACGGGATTCAATTGACCGACCCTTATTCGATCGCTCTCTACGAGGTCATTATCCACCGGGATCAACATTGAAACCCTTTGTAGCATTAGCAGGTTTAGAATTAGGTATTATAGATGAGAATTCCAGCACTTTTTGTCCTGGCTGGTATAGCTTACCGGGAAAAGAAGATCATCGCTATCGCTGTTGGAAAAAACACGGACATGGCACTATGGACTTTGTTGCCTCTATGGCACAGTCATGCGATGTATATTTTTATGATTTAGCCAATACTATGGGTATTGATAGCTTGCATAGTTTTTTAGATTTATTTGGTTTTGGCAGGCGTACTGATATTGACCTTCCTAGTGAAAGTAGAGGTCTGTCGCCATCACGGCAGTGGAAAAGAAGGGTGCGTAATCAAGTGTGGTTTCCAGGAGAAACGCTGATTTCAGGTATTGGCCAAGGGTTTAACCAAACGACACCTATTCAATTGGCACATGCAACGGCAACCTTGGCAATGCGGGGTAAAAATATCGGTCCGCAAATAGTAAGAGCGACTAGAACTACAGCTCAAGCAGAATTAAAATTATTACCTATAAAAAGGTTTGCTACATTACCTGTGATTGATCCTAGAAATTGGCAGGCTACAATTGACTCAATGGTTGAGGTCGTACATGGTCAGCGTGGTACCGCCCGAAAGGTAGGTGAGGACTTGACCTTTAAGGTCGCGGGCAAAACCGGAACATCTCAAGTATTTACTATTCAACAAGATGAAGAATATGATGAGGATACCTTAGATAAAAGATTGCATAATCACGCATTGTTTATGGCATTTGCACCAGTAGAGGATCCGGAGTTTGTAGTGGTGGTGATAGCAGAAAATGGTGGATCAGGAAGTAGAACAGCCGCACCGATTGCGCGTAAAATGATAGACCAGTATTTTGGAGTGACCTCCAATGAATGACACACTAATAGACTGGAAAAACCCTCCTCGGTTTAGCTTGACAAAAACATTACGGATTATACATATAGATGCAATACTACTACTTGGATTATTGATATTATTGGGTGTGGGCTTGATGGTGTTATATAGTGCAGGCGAACAAAGTGATACACTTATATATCGACAGTTGGTACGATTGCTCGCTGCATTTGTGGCATTGTTAGTGCTTGCCAATATCCATCCTGATCGGATGCGAGATGCGGCCTATATATTGTATGTTCTAGGACTGGTTTTGCTGGTAGCAGTATTGTTTGTTGGGCACGAGGGCAAAGGTGCACAACGCTGGTTAGATTTACATTTTTTCCGTTTTCAACCCTCAGAGCTGATGAAGTTAGCAGTGCCTTTATTGATAGCGCGATACTTAGCAGAACATCCTTTGCCGCCTACTGCATGGCGTTTGATTATAGGGCTAATACTGATTTTTTTGCCTGCATTGTTAATTGCAAAACAGCCAGATTTAGGTACGGCACTACTTATTGCAAGTTCAGGGCTAATTGTGGTGTTTTTATCAGGGATTTCTTGGCGAATTATTATAGGTTTTATCACTGCATGCGCAGCCGCGCTACCCGTTTTATGGCATGTTATATACGATTATCAGCGTCAGCGTGTTTTAACACTTATTAATCCAGAAAGTGACCCTCTGGGGGCGGGCTATCATATTATCCAATCAAAAATAGCAATTGGATCAGGTGGTCTATTTGGTCGGGGTTGGTTAGAGGGTACCCAATCACAATTAGCCTTTTTACCTGAACGATCAACGGATTTTATTTTTGCTGTCATCGCAGAAGAATTTGGTTTGGTAGGTGTCGGATTGCTATTGGTTTTATATTTATTAGTGGCTGGGAGAGGTGTTTATATTGCCAGTCAAGCACAAAACAGTTTTGCGCGTTTATTGGCCGGGAGTATTTCGATGACTTTTATGGTCTATGTATTTGTTAATGTCGGGATGGTGACGGGGCTACTGCCTGTAGTCGGTGTACCACTACCTTTAATTAGCTATGGGGGCACATCAATGGTGACCTTATTAGCGGGTTTCGGTATCCTGATGTCTATTCACACCCACAGAAGGATGATGTCACCTTGAAACGATTAGTAATAATTAGAGAGCTTTGCATAACTACACTATTAATGCTGGGCTTTAGTACTGCGATCTTGGCTAATGATGACTTGCCAGGTTTAGATATTTTCATCAATGAAATGGTAAGTGAACATGATTTTAATAAAGATGAATTGACACAATTATTTGCCGAGGTAGAGGTCAAAGACTCTATTCTTAAAGCCATTGCAAGGCCCGCGGAAAGAGTTAAGCCATGGTATACCTATCGTGCCATTTTTATTCAACAAAAACGTATAAATAATGGTGTTAAATTTTGGCAACAGCATGCCGATACATTGCAACGGGCACAGCAATACTATGGTGTTCCTGCTGAAATAATTATTGCTATTTTAGGTGTTGAAACAAGCTATGGTGGTAATGTGGGTAGTTTTAGAGTTATTGATGCCTTATCTACTTTAGCATTTCGTTATCCACGAAGAAGTAAGTTCTTTCGTAGTGAATTGGCACATTTTCTATTACTTACACGTGAAGAAGACCGATCACCTCTAGATGCTGTAGGTTCTTATGCAGGTGCAATGGGCTTAGGACAGTTTATGCCAAGCAGTTATCGGGCATATGCGGTTGATTTTGATGATGATGGCAAACGTGATATCTGGACTAATGCTGATGATGCGATAGGCAGTATTGCTAACTATATTAATGTACATGGCTGGGTTGAGGGGGAAAGTATTGCCCATAAAACAAGCCTGTCAGCAGAGGAGCCGACTGCGCTGATCGCCAAAGGCTATAAACCAAAGCTTACTCGTGAACAATTAGCTGCTGTAGGTGTTTCACTTAAAAACCTGCCCTATGCAAATGATAAAATAGCGCTTATTGCGCTTACTCAGAAAGAGGGTGAGGAATACTGGTTAGTAAGGCAAAATTTTTATAGTATTACCCGCTATAACCATAGTCGTATGTATGCGATGACAGTAAAACAGTTGGCTGAGCTTATCCGCCAACGCCATGAGCAATCACGATGATGAAAAGAACTTTATGAAACTAAGGGTTTTACTGCTAGCAAGTTTATATTTGGTTCTGGTTGGCTGTGGCGGTGGTATAATTGAGACGCGTGATAGGGCACCAACGTACTCGCCTGATGTGTCAAATATACCTAATGCCGTACCGCGCAATGAACCTAAAAGTAGATACGGTAACCCAGCATACTATGAGGTGTTTGGAAAGCGCTATTACACCTTGAATAGCAGCAAAGGTTACCGTGAGCAAGGTATTGCATCGTGGTATGGTAAAAAATTTCATGGCAGGCGCACATCAAGTGGTGAAACCTATGATATGTATGCAATGACGGCAGCACATACAACATTACCCTTGCCTACCTATGTTGAAGTGACTAATTTAGAGAATGGTAGAAAGATTATAGTCAGAGTGAATGACCGTGGCCCCTTTCATGATAACCGCTTAATTGACTTATCGTATGTAGCGGCAAAAAAAATAGGCATCATCAGTAAAGGCACAGGCATGGTTGAAGTGCGTGCGATCACACACAATGATAACTATATAGCATCATCAACGCCGGTAAGGAACAGGACTACTAGTGCTTATGTTGGATTGTATTTACAAGTAGGTGCATTTAGTACGTCAACAGGTGCCGATCAGTTAAAAATGCAATTACAACGGCAAATTGATGATGAGATATTAATTATGCCATTTCGAAAGCTCGCAGGCAATATATATCGTGTTCGAGTGGGGCCTTTGCGTAATGTTAAATATGGTGATGAGTTAGCGAAGCAATTAGCTAATTTAGGCTTTTATGATACCCATATAGTAATTGAATAAATATTATTTTTGAGAGAGCTAAGTGAATGTTTAAATTAATGAAAAATACCTTATTATTAATCTTTATATTGGTTTTTGGTGTGGCTCATGCCACTATTATCCCTAAACCAACAGCGCCCACTATAGCGGCCAAATCTTATATATTGCAAGATTTTGCGAGTGGCAGAGTGATTACGGAGCAGAACTCTGATCAGCGTTTGCCACCGGCAAGTATCACTAAACTAATGACTTCTTACGTTATTTTTAATGAACTCCAATCGGGTAATATTAAGCTAGCTGATGAAGTATTGATTAGTGAGAAAGCATGGAGAATGGTCGGATCACGCAGTTTTATTGAGGTGAATACTAAAGTGTCGGTCGAGGTATTGCTACGGGGAATGATTATTCAATCGGGCAATGATGCTACAGTAGCATTGGCAGAACACGTTGCGGGAAGTGAAGAAACCTTTGCTCAAATGATGAATCAATATGCACAGCAGTTAGGTATGGTTAATACCCATTATCGTAATGCTACCGGTTTACCCGATCCGGATCACTATACAACAGCACAAGATATTGCACTTTTAGCCGCAGCATTGATTGGTAATTTTCCTGAATATTATAAATGGTATTCCGAAAGGCAATATACCTATAATAATATAACGCAACATAACCGTAATAAATTATTGTGGCGTGATCCTACGGTTGATGGTTTAAAAACGGGCCATACCGAAGAGGCAGGCTACTGTTTGGCAGCATCAGCAAAACGTAATGATATGCGTCTGATTTCAGTGCTGTTAGGAACCAGAAGTGAAAATGCGCGTGCTCAAGAAACACAAAAATTATTTAATTATGGTTTTCGTTTCTTTGAAACACATGATTTATATAAAGCCGGTGACAACATTACCACCAGTAAAGTATGGAAAGGCAGTGAACAAGAAATTGCTTTAGGGGTAGCAGTGGCATTGGCGGTAACGGTACCAAGAGGTCGTTATAAAGACTTAGTGGCAACCACTCATTTACAACAAGCTATTGTTGCGCCAGTGGTACAAGGTAGTGTACTAGGAGAAGTTGAAATTCGATTAGATAATGAAATCGTTGCCAGCCAATCACTTATTGCTTTAACAGCAATCGAGCAAGGTGGCTGGTGGCGTCGTTTTGTTGATACTATTTTAATGATGATTTGGGGCTGATTGGGTGAGCCAGGTTTACTTAAACGGTTCATTTTTAGAGGCTGATCAGGCACAGGTATCAGTATTTGACCGCGGCTTTTTATTAGGCGATGGTGTCTATGAAGTTATCCCCGTTTATAATGGCAAGTGCTTTCAATTAGCGGGACATCTACAGCGCTTACAAGCCAGTCTTGATGGTGTGCGGATGCAAAACCCACATACAAACTTAGAATGGCAGTCGTTGCTAGAACAACTGATTGAATTCAACGGTAGGGGCGACCAATCACTCTATCTACAGGTTACCCGAGGTGTAGCGCCACGTGATCATGTGTTTCCTGAAGGTGTGACACCCACAGCATTTGCGATGAGTAATCCATTACAGCCAGTCCCTGATAAATATAAAATAGCAGGCGCGGCGGCAATTACTTTGCCTGATATTCGTTGGCAAAATTGTAATATTAAAGCGATTACCTTATTGCCTAACAGTATGCTTAAACAGCAAGCATTGGAAGCTGGCGCCTTAGAAGCATTGCTTATTCGTGATGGTTACCTAACCGAAGCAGCGGCAAGTAATGCGTATGTGGTAATTGATGGCACAATTTATACTGCACCAAAGGATAAAAAAGTGTTAGCGGGCATTACCCGCGAGGTAGTGATTACACTAGCTCAAACTAATAACATTCCGTTGCTTGAAAAAGCGGTGACTGAGCTACAATTAAAGCAAGCAGATGAAATTTGGATCAGTAGCTCAACAAAAGAAATAGTAGCGATCACCCTTTTAGATGGTAGATCTGTAGGTAAAGGTGTTCCTGGTCCCGTTTGGGAAAAAATAAACAGCTTGTATCAGCAATACAAGAAAGATAGCACCGCATGAGTGAGCAAGAAACAGCAACATTAATGGAATTCCCCTGTGACTTTGCCATTAAGGCGATGGGAGCAACAAGTGATGATTTTGATTCGATTGTTGTGGGTATCATCCGAGACTATGTTGATGATATAAAAGAAGGCGCGGTGGCAACAAAGCAAAGCTCAGCTGGAAAATTCACCTCGGTCACGGTTGATTTCTATGTTGAGAGCAGACAGCAGCTAGATACGATATATAAAGCTTTAATTGAGCATGAGCAAGTGAAATACATCTTGTAATGATCATTAGGAATTTAGGGCTAGTAGCTTTCCAAGCAACGTGCGAAGCAATGCAATAATTTACAGCCCAGCGTGATGACAATACCGAGGATGAGCTGTGGTTATTAGAACATAAGCCGGTGTTCTCTCAAGGCTTAAATGGTAAAGCTGAGCATATATTGGATACGAAACAGATCCCAGTAGTTCAGACTGATCGAGGCGGGCAGGTGACTTACCATGGCCCAGGACAATTGATCGCTTATACTTTAATTGATCTAAAACGCCACAATATGGGGGTGAGACAGATGGTATCTTGCCTAGAAAATAGCGTAGTTAGTTTTCTCGATACGTTTAAAATTAAAGCACAACTGCGCTCGGATGCACCTGGTGTCTATGTCGATAGTCGCAAAATAGCTTCGTTAGGATTAAGAGTTAAGCGTGGTTTTTGTTATCATGGCGTAAGTTTGAATATTGATATGGACTTAACGCCCTTTTCCTCTATTAACCCCTGCGGCTTGCAAGGTATGGAAATGATTGACATAAAACGGCTGGGTGTTGAACTAACCATGACACAAGCAAAACAACAATTTGTATCGGAGTTTCAAGCTCAGATGCAGAAAAAGTGAGAAGTAATGGCTGAACAATTACTACAAAAACGAGATGTTAAGGCTTTAAGGGGGGCATCGAAGGTTTCACGGATCCCGATTAAAATCATACCCAGTGATCCTAAACGAAAACCCAGATGGATCCGAGCCAAAACACACAGTAATCCTGAAGTTATTCGCTTAAAGGCATTATTACGTGAAAACAATTTGCACACGGTATGTGAAGAAGCCGCCTGTCCAAATTTGGGTGAATGTTTTACTCATGGCACCGCTACATTCCTTATTATGGGCAATATTTGCACACGGCGCTGTCCTTTTTGTGATATTGCCCATGGTCGCCCTGATCCGCTAGATGAAAATGAGCCTAATCATTTAGCTAGAACGATTGCCACTATGCGGCTAAAACATGTGGTGGTAACATCGGTAGATCGTGATGATTTGCGTGACGGCGGTTCGGTACATTTCACCCAATGTATTGCAGAAATTCGTCAACAATCACCTCGCACAACGATTGAAGTATTAGTACCTGACTTTCGTGGTCGAATGGATATTGCCTTAGAGAATATGACAAAAAGTCTGCCCGATATTTTTAATCATAATCTAGAAAGTATTCCTCGTTTATATAAAGCAATACGACCAGGATCAAATTATCAATGGTCATTGGATTTGATTAAAAAATTCCAAGATATGCACCCCTCTATTCCTACCAAGTCAGGTTTAATGTTAGGATTAGGGGAAACCTTAGAAGAAATACAACAAGTAATGCAAGATTTACGCGATCATGGTTGCCGAATGTTAACGCTGGGTCAGTATTTACAGCCTAGCCGTCATCATTTGGCTGTGGAACGATTTGTCACACCTGCGGAGTTTGACCAGTTAGCACTTGTTGGTAAGAAAATGGGCTTTGAACATGTGGCAAGTGGACCTATGGTACGTTCATCTTATCACGCAGATCTACAAGCGATAGGTGAGCACGTCTCGTAGAAATTAAGGGTGATTTATATGAAGCGTAGAAAATTTATAAAAACAGTTGCAATCGCAAGTACAGTTGCAGTAATGCCAGCGACGGGCTTTGCAACTAAAGCGCTTAGTAAACAAAAAAGAGTCATCGTTATCGGTGGTGGTTTTGCTGGTGCTATCGCCGCTAAATATGTCGCAATGTGGTCAGTCAACACCGAAGTAGTGATGATTGAGCGCAATGCACAATTTGTATCGTGTCCTCAAAGTAACCTTGTATTAGGCGGCAGTCGTACTTTGCAACAATTAACTCACGATTATCATGGTTTGGCCAACAATTATGATGTTAAAATAGTGCAGGCCGAGGTGGTCGCTGTAGATACCGATATACAGCAAGTGAAATTACATGACGGGGTGATTATCAGTTATGACAGGTTAATTGTTGCCCCAGGTATTGATTTTATTTATGACGGCTTACCTATGCTAGCAAGTCACCAAGCACAGCAAAAGATCCCCCACGCTTGGAAAGCAGGCCCTCAAACTGAAATTTTAAAAAATCAATTACATAGTATGAAACAAGGTGGAACGATGGTGATGACGGTTCCTGCTACGCCGTTTCGTTGTCCACCCGGACCGTATGAACGTGCTTGCCAAGTAGCACATTATTTAAAAAATAATAATCCAACGGCTAAGTTGATTGTTTTAGATGAAAATGGTGATATTGCTTCTAAAAAAGCACTCTTTAAAAGTGCATGGCAACAATATTATTCAAGTTTAATCGAGTATGTGCCGAATAGCACTATAGAAAGTATTGATGTAGCCACCTTAAATGTAGAGACAGGGTTTGATGACTTTTCAGCGGATGTACTTAACGTTATTCCCGCCCAGAAAGCAGGAAAAGTGGCTGAAATGGCAGGTTTAATTAATGTTGATAAGCGCTGGTGTAGGGTTGATTTTTTGACTTATCAATCAACGGAAAAAGAAAATGTGCATGTGATTGGTGATGCGGTGCATGCCAAATTACCTAAATCTGGGCATATAGCCAATGCGCAAGCTAAAGTATGTGCGGCAGCTGTTGTGGCACTTTTGGCTGAGCAGGAACCTGAGCAGGATCCTGTATTAAGCAATACTTGCTATAGCTTTATTGATGATACGCAAGCCATGCATGTTGCCGCGGTATATCGCTACAATAAAGAGCAGAAATCGATGGTTGCCGCTGGTGGTGGCACCTCAGCGTACGCAAGTAAGCTGGAAGGTGACTATGCTACTGCTTGGGCTAAGAATATTTGGGCTGATATGTTAAGGTAACGGCTATGCATATTGATTAGGATAAGGATAGACTATGGCAACAGAGACACTTGTAACATTAGCGTACCAACTTCCAGGGCTGATAGCGCCGAGAAAAGCGGCAGATATTCCATTATCTCCTGCTAAATTAGAGAAATGGTTGGCAGGGCTACCACTGTTAAATATTGGTCAGTTAAGTTATTCAATACCTAACTATATTCAGCAGCTTAATCAAGTCAATATTGCTGATAAAGATCGCTTTGCAATGTTAGAACAGCTACGCCCAGTGGTAGCACATTTATATACAGCATTAGTTAAGCGGTTTTGTAGAAGAAACCTTGATTTATCAAGAGAATCGCAAGAAATCCAATGGTTAACACATCAAATGATAGTTGCAATGTCAGTAGGGTATCAGCGGCTATTATTTAATATTGCCAACAAAAAAATAGGCTTGCTGAATCGTAGTCAATATACCGTGCTAATACAGCGAACGTTGTATTATTTAAGTGAGCAAATTCGTTTATCTTATATGTTATGTTGTGAACCACCACCAAGCACATGGTTGGAGTTAAATACGACATATTGCTATGCATTTCAGCAAAAATTAACAGAGAACAAGTTAAACGATGACTTAGCCTATTTTGAGGGAAAAGGCAGTATTAATACACTCTATAAGCGAATTTTATTACTGTCGATGGTGTCACCTTATAGTTTGCGCGGTGCTGAATTAGAACAAGTTTATTTTGGGCTAACAGCGTGGGCAGATTTGATACAGTTGCAAGATAACAGTGCATCCTCAAACGGTCATTATGCCATTGGTTTTGATGATGATTATGGTCCTGTTTATTACCCCACACTCGAAAATATTGCCAATAAAAAGATGATTGATAATACGCAATTACTTAGCCAATTGCAACGCTGGCAAGACTCGGCTAATCATCCTGAGTCATTCGATCAAAAAGGCATGTCCGATAAATTGTTAGCACAGATTATTATAGCGCTTGAAGCCCATAAAATAGAGGCTGAAGAACAGTATGATGGTGATAATGAGCCGGTAGAAATTGTAATGGGTTTGCAAGATATTGACCTGTTTTTGGAACATATCGACGCGATAATGAACGATGATGATATGAGTTCACCTATTCCTAGAGTAGCAATAAGTGAATCGGAGCTTGATGTAGGAAGTATTGATTGGGATAGCTTGCAATTTTATACGCCAACTATTCAGCCTACATCCGCACGGCAAGTTTCGGTGCGAAAGAAAGTTGAGCAGCAGGAAAATGACGTGCCAATAGTAAGGCGTCATAAATTTACCGTAGAAAATGAAGGCAAGAAAGGGGCGTGCATTAGTTGTAATGATCTCCATGGTAGTGGCTTATTTATTGGTGAAATAATGTTTATACGAGGCTATGATCCCCAAATATGGACATTAGGCGTGGTACGGTGGATGAGAATATCAGCGAATAAACTGCATGTAGGCTTGTATTTGCTATCCGCACACGTAGAGAGTGTGCTAGTTAGTGACGAGGACTCAACAGAAGAACGGTCTATTAATGCATTATGGATGGCAGAGAGCGATGAGCATGGCGATACCTTACTTTTGCCTAGAGCTGATTTTAGGATTGGTGACCAACTGCAATTGATGCATCATGGTAAAAAGATGTTAGTCACATTAGCTCAAGATGTGTGGCATAGCGAAGGCTTTGCTCAGTTTACGTTTACTATACAGCAAGAAGAGCAAGGTGAGTCTGAGCTGTTTGAAGAATATTTGATGCCTGCCTAAAAATACCCACCATCTATACCC
>CAYTAM010000020.1:0-13013 GCA_964435685.1 uncultured Methylophaga sp.
TATATGGATTATACAAGTTTTGACAAGAGGTTAAAATACAATTAATGGTTGTTTATTGGACTTTTAAAAGAATGTAATCAAGCCAGCGATGTGGAAATATTCGCTTTAGAAAAGCAAACAGGTAGGTTGGAAAAGTAACGTAATATCTGATTTTAGGCCGCTTGCTTTCAAGTGCATGTAAAAGTTTTGTTACAACAGCTTCAGCAGGCAAAGTAAAAGGCGCCGTAGCACCTTGTGTAGTTAAGCGCTGTTCCATGGCGAGATAGGCACCTTTATGAATACTGTGGTCACGGTTAATATTTTGCTGGTATTTAACAAAAGAGTTTTCACGAAATTTACTTAAAATAGGGCCAGGTTCAATTAGGCTAATGTGAATATTTGAACCATGTAGTTCCAGTCTTAAGGTGTCAGCTAAACCTTCCAGAGCATATTTGCTAGCATTGTAGGCACCTCGATATGCCATAGAAACAAGACCTAGCACGGAGCTGTTATAGATTATACGACCCTGACCTTGTTTGCGCATTTGAGCAATAATAAGGTTGCTTAATTCTTGTGTTCCAAAAAGATTAGTTTCAAATTGCTGGCGAAGTACCTCACGTGTTAAATCTTCTACTGCTCCTGGTTGGCCATAAGCAGCATTGTTAAATAATGCATCAATTTGACCATCAAAATATTTGAGGGAGAAATTAACAGCATGCTGGATTGAGTTACTGCTATTAAGGTCAAGCAGCACTGTGGTAATACCTAACTCCTTTAGGGGTGCAGCATCTTCCGCTACTCGTGTAGTTGCAATAACATTATAGCCACGTTGATGCAGAATCTTTGCCGCACAAAGCCCAATGCCACTGGAACATCCAGTAATTAATATACTTGAAATGTTAACTGCTTACTGTTTCCATCATTGATGCTAACGCTCGATCCATTAATTGATTTGATGGATCAATTTCGAGGATTTTACCCTGTTGAAACCAGCTTGCCAGCTTGGTGATGGCAATTTCAGCAGCTTTAGTGCCTTGGTAGGTAACAAATAAACAGCGTCCTGTTAAATTGCTACGCCATGAAAACTTCATTCTTTGAGCGGGCTTATTATCATCACTTGCTATTTCTAACCATGTACCCACAATTAGCTGCTTCGCTTTTTGCATTGCCGCTTTGTCAGAAAGCAGTTTTTTCTGTTCATCTAAAGCGGGCAGTGTTTCTAAGTCTAGTCTAGTGGGTATCATTAATGATGCTTTATCAATATTTTGTAATTCATCGTCAGCAATACTGCCTCCATTCATACATTGAATATGACATTGTTGTAAATCTTTGAATAAGGCGGTGATTTTATGTTGATTAAATGAGGCACCACTTAAGCCTTCACGCAGTGATTTCAACATGCCTGGAATAATTTCTAATAATTTCTTACGATCATCTTCTTCTGTTTTAGGGCTTACACTCCAGATAAGTTGTTGGACAAGTTCAATGGATGAGCGCCACTCTTCGCTATCTTTACCTTTTTGTAACAAACGCAGTTTAAGTACATGTTTCCAGCCGTCTTCAATCAGGGCTAATATTACCTTAGGAAGGTGGTCATGTTGCGATAACTGTTGGTTAATTACGTTATCAACTGCTTGCTGGGCGGCGAGTAATTTTTCTTGTCCTTCATTGGCTTGCACAATACGTTGCTCAGCAGCTTGGCTACTCTTATTTAGCTGGCTGATAAATTCATTAAATCTTGTGTTAAGATCAAGAAATAGTTGCACATCAGTATCAAACTCCAGCAGAATGGTGTCTACAATAGACTCAATTTCACTTTGAAGCTTGTCTTGTTGGTTGCTTTCTTGCTCACTCCACCCAGTTGATGATTTTGCTATATTATTGAGTAATCGACGAGCAGGGTGGGCTTTTTTGCTGAAAACATTTTTATCATTTAGTGCGATTTTTAGTAAAGGGATCTGTAAGCGGGCAAGTGTTGCACGGATAGGTGCAGGAATAGCCCGATCATCTAAAATAAATTCAAACAACAAATCAATAAGATCCATTGCATCTTCATCAAGGCGGCTAACGGTTTGCTGTACTTGGCTGCCATCTTTTTGGGTTATAATAAGATTATCCATCAGTATTTGACGAATATCAGGTAAGTGAGCTGCCCCATTGGCATCAAAAGAAACTTGGTTTGCGGGAAGCTGTTGCAAGCTTGATAACGCAGTGAGTACGGTTGAATGTTCTGCAACAGGTGAAGAGCGCCCCCCGCCCCCGCCATAGCTAGACTGATTTCCTTGAGGTTTATTTAGGTATTGGCGTAGCCCTTCAAAAAAGTGTGTGGGATCTAATTCAGCTTGGCTTTTATCAACATTATTAAGATCTAAGTCAGCTATATCATTATCGTTGTTAATGGTGTTTGCGGTAGTAGAGCGGGTATTATTTTTTGTGGGATTTTTCTCTAGGTTCGGTAATACACCTTGTTTAATTAAGTTTTCATTCAATTTAGCGCATAACTTGCCTAATTCAGCAACAGCATGCTGCTCAAACTGTTTGTATGCTACTAATTTTATTTCAATATTTGATGACAGTGGCGCAATAACATCTTTAATATGCCCTGCAATGCGTTCAGGGCTTAGCGGATTATCATTGAGTTTTTTGATATTCAACGCCTTCGCAAATCGCAATCCTAAATTGCTCATTTCGTAACCAAACAGGGCTTCACTTTTCATTGCAATACGGTTAACAGCAATATCTTCTTCCAAGGTCTCATTATCAAGTATAGATAGCTCTAAACTTGGTGAGGAAGAGGAGTCTTTTTCAGTACGCGTATTTTGTATCGAGGCTGAGGGGGAACAAAATGCATCAAAATCAGCTAAGATAAGTTTGGTAAACTCTTTTTTTAGATTCTCTTGATTAACACGGAACTGCCGCATTGCCACAAAATATTCTTCTTGTTGTTGATTTGACTCCGCCTTATCAGCAAGCTTAAACAGAATATCATCCAAGCCATTTAAAAAAACAAAGCAATTAGGCAAAGAGTTTGCAATAATTGGGCGACATGATTTTAGCGCTTTACTTTTAATGCTCAATGTGTTTGATTTCATTTGATCGCTAGGTGATCCAAAAGAAAGAATGTTATTAGTTGCCATGATTTTACCTTACGACCCCACAATTGTAAAAATTTACAGATAAGATCTTTACTTTGTTCAATACCTTAAAGATAGCATAGAATAGTGAGAAAAATGTGAAAGACAGCTAACTTATCCATAAATAGTTTAAAAACAACGTGGTATTTCAATTATAGTTGGGGCACGGGCTTCACACTTCATCACAGGTATATACCCAAACTACTTGAAGATGCAGGTTTACCTTTTTCGTCACTCCCGCATGCTTACCCAGTCAAGCTGAGCACAAGCTTAGCGGGAGTCTAGTGTTTCCGCTAGAGATCCCCGATAAAAGATCTCGGGGATGACGAGATTTCTACAAAATCATCTGCAACTTGAATGATAACGGCTATATAGAGTAAAAATGAGTATGACAAGTAATATTGCGCCACATGATTATGAGAAATTTAAAGCTTTTTTAGAAAAAGCCTGTGGTATTACCTTGGGAGAAGGTAAGCAATACTTGATAAGCAGTCGTTTGTCGAAATTGTTGCGAGATGAAGGGATCCTTTCTGTTGCTGATCTGTTAAATGCTATTCAGCAAGATCATCCTGCTCATTTAAGGGATTTAGTAATTGATGCGATGACAACCAATGAAACATCGTGGTTTCGGGATTTTAGCCCTTTTGAAGCATTGGCAAAAGATATCTTCCCCTCGTGGGGTGATGGTAAACAACGGCAATATAGAATTTGGTCTGCAGCCTGTTCATCTGGGCAGGAACCTTACACGATAAGCATTGCTTTGAGTGAATACTTAGCAAAAAATCAATCTAAAACCCCGATTACTGCCAGCATTGTTGCTACTGATATTTCAACCAGTATGTTGATCGAGGCTAAGCAAGCAGAATATGATGAGGCTATCTTGGGGCGTGGGCTATCCTCAGAACGAAAGCGACAATTTTTTAAAGCTAATGAAGGGCGGTGGCGTGTTGCTACCGATATTAAACGACGCGTTACATTTAAGGAGCAAAATTTGTTATCAACTTATGGTGCTTTAGGTAAGTTTGATATTATTTTTTGTCGCAATGTATTGATTTATTTTGCAGCAGAGCGAAAAGCAGACATCCTCGAACGGATGGTGCACGCATTGAATCCGGGCGGGGTTTTATTCTTAGGGGCATCTGAAACGGTTACCGGCTATTCCGATGCTTTTGAAATGATCCGTAGTGCTTCGGGTGTTTATTATCGATTAAAAAGTTAGCTTGGAGGCAGTTCGGTTACATCACGAATGCCAGTGCCGTGCTGCATGTAGGGTAGGCAACGAAGTGCTAGTTTTCTAGCTTTTGGTCTGTTGTTACAGATTGGATGATAACTGGTATATACCCGTTATCATTCAATGTGTGAAGATTTAGGGCAAAAATAGGAAGTCAGGGCAAGGCGCAATGTGCAGGTAATGACTAGTCCTTATCAAGCATTGTAACGCAGTACTGGCTTTCTATCTTTTGGTCTAAAATTTACAGATTGAATGATTACGGGTATATACACATCCAAAAACCGCAACTTGCCTGATAACGGGTATAGTGTTCATTATTCTAATCACTAGGTGTGTTGTATCAAATGATAAGCCGAGCTGAATGTCTATCTTATCTTGAGGCTGTTTTGGAGCCCGAAAAGTTCCAAGATTATTGCCCTAATGGTTTGCAGGTGGCAGGCAGAGAACACATTAATACGCTTGTTACAGGGGTGACGGCAAGTCAGGCATTACTTGATGCTGCGCTTGCTCTAAAAGCAGATACAATTTTGGTTCACCATGGTTATTTTTGGCGAGGTGAAGATCCCTGTATTGTGGGCATAAAACAACGGCGCTTAAAGCAATTATTAGTGAATGATATTAATCTAATCGCCTATCATTTGCCGCTTGATGCGCACCCTGTTATCGGCAATAATGCACAATTGGCAAAACGGTTGGATATCATTATTGATGGTAGTATCATCAATAGCGGGGAGTCTAATATTGCGTTATATGGTCACATGCCAGCTATCACTATGGTAGATTTTGCGGATAAAATTACTGACAATTTGCAACGCCCTCCCTTGGTCATTGAAGGTCATCAACGCCCGATTAAAAAAGTTGGATGGTGTAGTGGTGCTGCGCAAGGCTATATTGAGCAAGCAGCAGCATTAGGCTTGGATGCGTTTATCAGTGGTGAAATATCAGAGCAAACTGTACATTTGGCGCGTGAATTAGGTATTCACTATTTTGCAGCAGGTCATCATGCTACCGAGCGCTATGGTGTGCAAGCTTTAGGTGAACATTTAGCAGAAAAGTTTAATTTGCAGCATCACTTTGTAGATATTGACAACCCAGTGTAAAAATGGAACAAGCACATAATGACTGAACTATTAAGTAAAATAAGGCTGTTCTTTACTATCACCTTGTGGGAGGAGTTACCTGCCAAACCAGGGCTGTTATGGCGCTGGTTGATCAATATCTTGCGAGTCAGCTATATCGTTATTCGTGAGCTAACTACAGGTGAGCTTAATTTACGGGCAATGAGTTTAGTATTTACTACGCTATTGTCATTAGTGCCGCTTATTGCTGTTGCGTTTTCAGTGTTGAAGGCCTTTGGCATTCATAACCAAATTGAACCTGTTTTACTCACCATGCTTGAGCCGTTAGGCGCTCAAGGAGAACAAATTACAGCAAACATTATTGGTTTTGTGCAAAACGTCAAGGTAGGGGTGTTGGGCTCTGTTGGCGTGGCAATGCTATTTTATACCATTATTGCACTGATCCAAAAAATCGAAAATGCCTTTAATTTTGTGTGGCGAGTAAAAAAATCACGCACATTAGCACGGCGTTTTACGGACTATTTAAGCGTAGTGATGATAGGTCCTGTCTTGGTATTTAGCGCATTGGGGCTTACGGCAACAGTAATGAGCTATGAGGCTGTGCAATTTTTACAGGCGATTGAGCCGTTTGGCACATTAATTTTGCTTGCAAGCAAGATAGCACCTTATGCAATGATTATTTTGGCCTTTACATTTTTATATAAATTTATCCCTAATACTCAGGTCAAACTGGGTCCTGCTTTGATTGGCGCTGTGGTGGCGGGCGTATTATGGGTGACGCTCGGAAAATTATTTGCTTCATTTGTGGCATCGTCGTCAAATTACACTGCGATTTATTCGAGTTTCGCTATTTTATTCTTTTTTATGTTGTGGCTCTATTTAGCTTGGTTTATTTTGCTAACAGGATCACAGGTTGCGTATTATTTACAACATCCTAAATTAGTGCGGTATGGAGGCCAGGATTATAGCTTGAGCCCAAGATTGCGAGCTCAAGAAGGCTTATGGTTAATGATGATTATTGCTAAACAATTTTATTTGCAAAAGCCAGCATTAACTGTGCAGCAATTAGAGGTGAAAACAGGGTTAGCGGGTGATCTCACCCAAGATTTACTCACCATGCTTGAGCAAGGTGAGTTAATCGTTGAGCTGGAAGGTGAAGTGCCGCGTTATCAACCTGCACAAGACATAGCAAAAATACAGGTGAAAACCATATTGAATACCTTACGTATTGCCGAAGAAGCCAAGTTAATGGCGACATCCCGACATGTGGGGGTAACGGTTGAACAATTATTACAAAAACTTAATAAAGCGGAAGACGAGGTGCTGGTGGCGTTAACATTACGTGAATTAGTGGTGAGTGAAATAGAGCAATGAGTAAACAGGTTTTGCAAGATAGAAAAATTGTTCTGGGAGTAACAGGCAGTATTGCTGCGTATAAGTCAGCCGATTTAGTACGGCGCCTACGTGAAAAAGGTGCCGATATTCGGGTGGTGATGACACGGGCGGCATGTGAATTCATTACGCCGCTTACCCTGCAAACATTAAGTGGACACCCTGTTGCGATTGAACTGTTAGATGCCGATCAAGAAGCAGCAATGGGCCATATCAAATTAGCACGTTGGGCTGACTGGATCCTGATTGCACCAGCAAGCGCTGACACCATTGCAGGGTTAGCAACGGGACGAGCAGATAACTTGCTAACTGCGTTATGTAGTGCAAGTGAGTCCCCACTTGCAATTGCGCCTGCAATGAATAATAAAATGTGGCAAAATGAGGCAACCCAAAATAATATACGACAATTAAGGTCACAAAGTGCCCAGATTTTGGGGCCAGCAAGTGGTGATCAAGCCTGCGGGGAACAGGGTGAAGGACGTTTATTGGAACCGAATGACATTGTTGCTGCCTTAGCACTGCTGATGGTGCCAGCACGACTTCAAGGTAAAAGTGTGGTTATTAGCGCAGGTCCAACCTATGAGCCGATAGATCCGGTACGCTTTATTGGCAATAGAAGCTCGGGCAAGATGGGATTTGCTATCGCTATTGCTGCAGCAGAAGCGGGAGCCGATGTTACCTTGGTTTCAGGTCCGGTACATTTGCCAACGCCAACCAAGGTTAATCGTATTAATGTAGAAACGGCACAGCAAATGCATGATGAAGTGATGATACATGCCCAAAACTGTGATTTATTCATTAGCTGTGCTGCGGTAGCAGATTTTAAACCGCAGCAGTATGCAGATCATAAAATTAAAAAAACAGACTATGATCAGTTACAGTTGGCATTAATACCTACATTGGATATTGTATCGTCTGTTACTGGTGGCGTTGCCCCCCCATTTGTTGTTGGGTTTGCTGCAGAAACAGAATTGATAGAACAATATGCAAGGGACAAATTAAATAGAAAAAAATTAGATATGATTGCAGCAAACCAAGTGGGTGAGGGCGTTGGTTTTGCAGTGAATGACAATGAATTACAGGTGTTTTGGGCGGGAGGAGCACGTACATTACCTTTGGCGCCAAAAAGCCAGTTAGCGAGAGATTTAATGACACTTATTATTGAACGATATTATGCAAAAAATACAACTTAAGTTACTTGATTCAAGATTAGGAGATACCATTGAGTTACCCAATTATGCAACATCAGGATCGGCAGGTTTAGATTTGCGAGCATGTTTAGATAACGCTATATCAATAGCGCCAGATGAAACAATTTTAATACCGACGGGTTTAGCTATTCATATTGATGATCCCTCTCTGGCTGCTGTGCTGTTGCCGCGCTCAGGCTTGGGACATAAACACGGTATTGTGCTGGGTAATCTGGTGGGGTTAATTGATAGTGATTATCAAGGGCAAGTATTTGTATCATGCTGGAACCGCAGTCAAAAAGCATTTGATATTGCTGTTGGCGAGCGCATTGCCCAAATGATTTTTGTGCCTGTTGTACAAGTTGGTTTTGAGCAGGTTGACGAGTTTACACGTTCAGAACGAGGAAGCGGTGGCTTTGGGCACACAGGAACAAGTTGATTAAATTAATGGGGGAGTTGCGGTGGATGCAATAGTTAGACTTATATCAAAACTAGGAAATAAATCAGTTGGGTTGGTGGCGCTGATTGTTAGTTGTGTAATAGCTGCCTCTGCTTTTTTATGGCAGCAACAGGTAACGAGTAAGCAATATAATCAACAAAAAGTAAGTTATCAACAACAAACCGCAACATTATTGCACGAGATAACAGCGTCCCGCGTGTCGGAATTAACAGCAACCATGCAAGCAGTGGCCATAATGCCGCAGCTAGCCACTGTTTTATTAACGGGTGATGAGCCTCAAATAATAAAGCAGCAACAAGCATTAAAATCTGTATTTCCAGCAGCGACAAAAATATGCTTAATTAGTGCATCGGTAGATGATGTAGATAAAAATGGGTGTATCCCAATCACCTTCTCGGTACTCAGCAGTTTACGTCAAGCGAAACAACAGGGGAGTGCTGCACTAGGTATAATGCAGCTTGGAACGGATAAATCTTATTTGTTGTTAGCACAACGAATTACCAACACATCTGATCAGGTTGTAGGTGTACTTGCTGTTGCACTGCCCTCTGAGACTGTGCCCAGCATATTATTTAACATGCCCAAAATTGAAGGCTATGCTGAATTGCAACAAGGTGTTAAAAGTAGCACCGTGATAGCAAGCAAAGGTGAAGCACAGTGGAAAAGTGGTTCGCCTAAAGCAGAGCAGGCAATACCAGGAACACATTGGAAAGTGGCTTACTGGCCTAAAGAACAACAAGCTCATTTATCATTAATTCCGATGGCAGTTGTGGTCTCCGTAATTATTTTGATGTGGTTACTGCAAAAATTAGTGCAAGGTTTCTTTTTCAAACGAGATATCACTATTATCAAACGGCAGCTCATTGATGTGAAGCGTGGTGAGCTAAAACCAAAATATCAGGTAACAAGTGTGGTATTACAAGATGTGGTTGATGATATTCAAGATGTTGCCTTATCACTTACAGCATTAAATATGGAGTCCGCCTCAAGTGATAATAGTAGTGGTAACAAAGAGTTAACAGCAGAAAGCTTAAGTAAACGAGCGGAAAAGAGGGAGATGGCAACTCCAGTTGATGATGTGTTTGAACAATATGCGGGTGTTACGGTTGATATCGATCCTGGTATTTTTAAAGCTTATGATATTAGAGGCATTGTGGAACAATCCTTAACTGAAGAAGTAGTGGCTGTTATAGGTCAAGCTGTTGGCAGTATCGCCCAAGATCAAGGTCTAACCAGTTTAGTAGTTGGACGAGATGGTCGACATTCCAGCCCAGCATTAAGTGAGGCATTAATTGAGGGTATTTTGGCAAGTGGTTGTGATGTGGTTAATATTGGTATGGTGCCGACACCACTGGTTTATTTCGCTGCGCAGCATGCTGAATCAAAATCAGCCATTATGGTGACAGGCAGCCATAACCCCGCAAATTATAATGGTTTAAAAATAGTGTTAGCGGGTAAAGCATTATTGGGTGATGAACTGAAAGCAATTCATCAACGTATAAAAGAAAATAAGTTACGAAAAGGTGTAGGCAGCAGGCAAGATATGGATGTGATTGATGAATATATTAACCGAGTTGTTACCGATATCAAATTGCCTAGAGCAATTAAAGTTGTCATTGATTGCGGTAATGGTGTTGCAGGCGTTGTTGCGCCTAAATTGTTTAAGGCATTAGGTTGTGAAGTTATTGAGCTTTATTGTGATGTTGACGGTAATTTTCCTAATCATCCTCCCGATCCGAGCCAACCTGATAATTTGCAAAGTCTAATTGCAGAAGTTGCAAAACATGAAGCAGAACTAGGCCTGGCATTTGATGGTGACGGCGACCGTTTAGGTGTGGTTGATGCTAATGGTAGCCCTATTTGGCCTGATCGTTTAATGATTATGTTTGCGCAAGATGTGCTGTTGCGAATGCCTGGTTCAGTGGTTATTTACGATATAAAAAGTAGTAATTTATTAGGTGAAGAGATTTCTCGTGCAGGGGGTGAAGCGGTTATGTGGCAATCGGGTCATTCGGTGATTAAAAATAAAATGATCGAGCTGGATGCACAGTTGGCGGGGGAAATGAGTGGACATATTTTCTTTAAAGAACGCTGGTTTGGCTTCGATGATGGATTGTATGCAGCAAGTAGACTGCTTGAATTGCTATGTAATGATCCATTAGAGCGTACACCAACAGATATTTTTGCATCACTGCCCAGCAGGGTAAGTACCCCTGAATTATTAGTTGAAATGAATGAAAAAGAGAGCAGGCAGTTTATGGCTCAACTAATAAAAGAAAGCGAGTTTTCAGGTGCGGAAATAACTAAAATAGATGGTGTGCGAGCAGATTACCCTAATGGTTGGGGCTTGGTAAGAGCATCAAATACAATGCCAGGCTTAACATTGCGATTTGAGGCTGATACACTGGAAGACTTACAACATATACAACAACGCTTTAAGCATCAAATGTTGCAGATTAAACCGACATTATCATTGTCCTTTTTAACCTTAGATAGCAAATAATGAGTTTAACAAAGCAAGATAAATCATACCGAACTCAAGTTTTAACGGAAGCTTTACCTTATATCCAACGGTTTTCCGGAAAAACCTTAGTGATTAAATATGGCGGCAATGCCATGGTTGACGACGATTTAAAGAATAACTTTGCACGTGATGTGGTGTTATTAAAAGCGGTCGGTATTAACCCTATTGTCGTGCATGGTGGTGGCCCTCAAATTGGTAGTTTACTTGAACGAATAGGCAAAGAAAGCACGTTTATTGATGGTATGCGTGTGACAGATAGTGAAACCATGGATATTGTAGAAATGGTATTGGGCGGACAAGTTAATAAAAGTATAGTTAACCTTATTAATACGCATGGTGGGCGTGCTGTAGGTTTGACAGGCAAAGATGGTAATCTTATCTGTGCCGAGAAATTACAGCTAACATCAATGGATGATCCTGCCATTAATGTTTCAGAATTGATTGACTTAGGTCATGTAGGCAAAGTTAAAAGCATTGATACCAGCGTTATTGATATGTTGATACAGAGTGACTTTATCCCAGTGATAGCACCGATAGGTGTGGGAGTTGATGGCGGTTCCTATAATATTAATGCAGATTTAGTGGCGGGGAAAATCGCCGAAGTATTGCAAGCCGAAAAATTAATTTTATTAACTAATACTGTTGGCTTATTGGATAAAAATAAGCAGTTGTTAACGGGGTTAAACGTCAAACAGGTCAATGATTTAATTGAGGATGGTGTGATTTATGGTGGAATGCTACCTAAAATTAGCTGTGCATTAAATGCTGTTCAAGCAGGTGTTACCACCGCACATATTATTGATGGTCGAGTACAACATGCCTTATTATTAGAAATGTTTACTGATGAAGGGGTGGGTACATTAATCCGTGGAGGCTGGCAATGAGCGAGCAGTTGAGCAGTAGAGCCGAAAAAAAACAATCGCGTAAACAAGCCATTCTTACTGCTTTGGCACATCAATTAGAGCTACACCCAGGTAAAAGGATCACCACTGCACAATTGGCTGCCAGTTTAGAGATTTCTGAAGCAGCGTTATATCGACACTTCCCTAGTAAAGCACGCATGTTTGAAGGTTTGATAGAATATGCTGAAAATACAGTTTTTAGTTTAATCCATCAAATACTAGAACGTGAGACTAATACAGAAATAAGGTGTAAAAAAGTGGCGAGTTTATTATTGGGCTTTAGCGAAAAAAACCCAGGAATAAGTAGCGTGTTGACCGGCGCAGCCTTAACCGGCGAGCCAGAACGATTACGCCAACGAGTCAGTCAGTTTTTTGAACGCTTAGAGACACAATTCAGGCAAATTCTTCGAGAAGGGGAGTTAACACTGACTGAAGCGGGTGGGCGACCAGTTAATGAAACAGCAAATTTATTAATGACTGTTATTGAAGGACATATACAACAATATGTGAGGACGGATTTTCGTCAGTCACCTTTACTGGGTTGGGATAAGCAGTGGCAATTATTAGCAAATATACTAAAAGTATATACTTAAGGAGGCTCTGATCAAGTCCAATTATTTTAGACTTGCTAAAAGCGCCGATATTTTCCACGAAGATCGCAGCAATAGACAAGAAATCGCTCCTGCATTTCTTGCATACACTCCATCCGTGGAGATAAACGACTATTACCGCTCACTTCGTGAAAAATAGCGACACTTTTTTCTGCGCCTAATTCTAATCGACTTAATCAGAGACTCCTTAAGGAAGCTCTTGTATTTGAACAAGTCTGGACCAAACGAAGTAACCGCCAAGGTAAATAGCTTGCGTCAAAAATGTTCAGTTTCAAGGCGAAAAACGCAGGTAATAGCGTGCTATTGCGAAGTTTTTCCTGATTAGCCATAATATTCAGCCTAACTTAAAGGTCTTAGTTGTAAAATCATTTTCATTACTGTTATCTCGACCAAAGGGAGAGATCTTGAGCTGTCGTGGTATAAGATCTCTCCCTTTGGTCGAGATGACAGTAGCATGTTAAGCTGTTGTTTTACAATGAAAATATAAATATAGCTGACTTTCATGGCTAAT
>CAYTAM010000021.1:0-12792 GCA_964435685.1 uncultured Methylophaga sp.
CTTTAATTTCGTAATCTCAGCTGCTTACCCAGTCAAGCTAAGTGCAATTAACTAGACTCTAAAAGGGTCGTCATTGATCCTGCGGTTACTTCGTTTCGGCATGTTTTTAGCCGGAATCTAGGCAAAGAAACCAGATCCCAGCTAGAAAGCTTACCGGGATGACAAAAAACAAGTTAACATCTTATCCAGAATTTTGCTTACTCAGATCCCAACCAAGCTTGTGCACGGCTTGACTGGGTAGCATGCGGGGATGAGACGAATAAAAATCCTAGCTAAAAACCTGCCAGAATTACACGCCGTGCTTTATCAGCTTGATATTTTTAATAGGCTTTTAATTTTAATACCGACAACGGCAAGCATCACAAAATAAACAAGCATTGCGGCGGCAATTAATCCAAATAACAGGGTAAAGCGTTGCCATACAGTTGAATTAATCCACGCCATTATGTCAGGTGTTAGCCAATATAAAATCAACATCAAGCCAACATTGGGTATAAGTAATTGGACCATAAACTTGCCCCAGCCAGCACGGGGTTGGTATACGCCTAACTTCCTTAGTCCGATATACAACAATGCCGCATTCAGCATGGCCGATAAGGAGGTGGCTAGCGCTAGACCGACGTGAGCAAATTGCAACATGAGGATTATATTTAGAACCATATTGGTGACCAAGGCGATAATGCCAATTTTTACCGGTGTTTTAACATCTTGACGGGCGAAATAACCCGGAGCTAACACCTTAATAAAGATAAAGGGTAATAAACCTAAGCCATAAGCCATTAAGCTAAGCGAAGCCTGATGCGCATCATTGGCGCTAAACTCGCCATACTGAAACAATGATAGTAATAAAGGTTCTGCTAGCCAGATAAGCCCTATTGCGGCGGGTGTGCCAATGATAAATACCCAGCGTAATGCCCAGTCGATGGTATTTGAGAATTCAACTTTAGACTTTGCGGCATGTTTTTTTGATAAGCTAGGCAAAATAACGGTGGCTAAAGCAATACCAAAGATCCCCAGCGGAAACTCCACTAAACGATCAGAATAATAAAGCCACGAAATACTGCCAGTGATTAAAAATGATGCCAGCAAGGTATCAAGTAGTAGATTGATTTGCGCAACAGACACACCAAACATTGCAGGTAGCATTAATTTAATGATTTTTTGTACGCCGCTATCTTGCCATCCCCAGCGCGGTTTCGGTAGTTGACCAATTTTAATTAAAAAGGGAATTTGGAATAAAAGCTGTACCACCCCACCAATAAATACGCCCCATGCTAATGCGGTAACAGGCTCTGCTAAATGCGGTGACAGCCAAATTGCGCTGGCGATAAGCGATAAATTAAGAAAGACTGGGGTAAAAGCAGGTGCGGCAAACTTGCCAAAACTATTGAGTATTGATCCTGCTAATGCGGTTAATGAGATAAAAAACAGGTATGGAAAGGTAATTTTTAAGAGATTCCCCGCAAGGGTGATTTTGTAATCATCATCAATAAAGCCGGGCGCAAACACCATAATTAAAATGGGTGCGGTTAATACGCCAATTGCGGTGATAATAAATAGCAGTGTGGCAAGTGTGCCACTAGTGCTGGCAATTAGATCTTTTAGATCTTGGTTTCCCCTATTACGATACTCCGCTAAAACGGGGATAAAGGCTTGCGAAAAAGCCCCTTCAGCAAACAGGCGACGCAAAAAATTGGGGATCTTAAAGGCCACAAAAAAAACATCCGCCCCTAAGCCAGCACCAAACAGTCGGGCAATGACAATATCGCGCACAAACCCAAGGATCCGCGAGATAAACGTCATTATGCTTACGATGGCGGTAGATTTAAATAGCTTTTCGCTCATTTATTGGCTCATATTAGGTATCATAGCTATCTTTTATAACGCAATTAGTGGGATGACGGTAAATGGCAACACCCTGTAAAGGTTTTAACTCTAAGTGTTTTTTGTTCAGCTATCTCATTATAGTGGGTTTTTTGATTGTTTTGTGGATGAACCGCATGCCTTTGATGGTAGATGATCAGCGAGAGATCCCAGTGGAGATGCAGCTTTATTTAGAATCGCCCCCTCGGCTGTTGCCACCATTTGTTTTGAATACAAAAGAGAAGTTAGCGCTTACTAACGATTGGTTCCTTGGTAAGTGGTCTTTTGTATATTTCACTCACGGTAATTGCTTGCCCGAGTGCCAAGCCAGTTTAGCGAAGATGCAGGATTTGCAAAGCGCTTTTGCGAATATTGACTTTCAGTTTTTGGCGATCGGGATTGATCCTCAACAAACGGCGAATCAATTGGCACAGTTTTTAGTCTCACAAGATTATCAATTTACAGCGGCAGTAGCAGCAGAAACAGAGATAGATAAGCTATCAAAAACATTTATTGCATTATTTTTACAGACAGATTTTTCTGATGGTAATTACCTAATTGAACAACACCACCACCTTTTTTTGGTCGATCCTAAGGGGCGGGTTTATGCAACATTTCGCCCACCCTTTAATGATGTTCGATCATCGTTTCTGGCGATACGCCATTTTTATGCTCGAACCGAGTAAAGTTTGATTTTCAATCAGCGGATCTCTTAGTAACAGCACGAGCAAAAGCATTAGCGAGTAGCTCCAGCGTTGCGGAGCGCTGATAACTGGGTCGCCAAACCAGCCCTAGCCCTCGCGTAGGTTTTTTGTCTTGCGCTATTAATGGTCGAACACAAATGTCAGCATGGCTGACCATATCAGAGTTTATTGCCATTTCGGGGATCAAAGTGATGCCTAAGCCCCCCGCTACCATCTCTATTAAGGTATAGAGACTGGTACCTTGTAGGCTAGTTCGCTGTGATGTTGCTGGCAACTGGCATGCGCTCAGCGCATGTTGGCGTAAGCAATGACCTTCTGACAGTAATAATAGATCTTCAATCGGTAATTGAGCAGCAGTGATCTGTTTTTTTGTAGCTAAAGAATGGTTTTTAGGTAATGCAACCCAAAAAGACTCCTCTCCAAAAATAGTATGATCCAATCCCTCAATATCAAAAGGAAAAGCCAATAGCGCAATATCTATGTTACCTGCGCGCAAGTTATTTAATAATGGTTCGGATTGATCTTCGATTAATATCAATTCTAATTGTGGAAAGTGCAGCCTAATAGTCGGCAATACTTTTGGCAATAAAAAAGGTGCGATACTTGGAATTACCCCCATTCGAACTCTTCCAGTTGATGATCTGTGTTCTGATTGTGCCAGATCGACCAAATCAGCGGACAAGGATAAAATATATTGTGCGCGCTGTGCTAGTTCTATACCTAGTGCAGTAGGTATAACTTTTCGGTTAGTACGTTCTAGTAGCGGTGCTCCCAGCAAGCTTTCAAGATCTTGGATGGCGGCGCTGAGTGTTGATTGTGTCACAAAGCATTGATCGGCAGCGTGGCCAAAATGCTTTAAGTGGATCACGGCGGTTAGATATTGTAACTGGCGAAGCGTGGGTAAATTCATAATCGAAAACTGCACTTATAATAGGAATAAACAAGTTGCTGGATCTAAAATAGCATAAAAGATAGACTTAGGGGCTCCATCTCAAAACCGGAGAAGTAAAATGAGACAGTGGCAATGTATAGTATGTGGCTTTATTTATGATGAAGCTGAAGGCTTACCTGAGGAAGGAATTGTACCGGGAACATCTTGGGACGATATTGCGGATGATTGGCGTTGCCCTGATTGCGGTGCAGGTAAAGACGATTTTGAAATGGTTGAGATTTAGTTTGTTCTAAAAAAACCATTTATATAAAGAGGCTTATGCAGTAAAATTAAAGCTGTCATTTTTTTGGAATTACTGGTGCTTACTGAACTTACCGTATCAAATCTGCGTAATATCACTGAGCTTTCCTTACAGCCTACTTCAGCTATAAACTTGATCTTAGGTGAAAATGGATCGGGGAAAACCAGTTTGTTAGAAGCGATTTACTTGTTAGCTATGGGGCGATCCTTTCGTACGCGGGCATTGAAAAACGCCGTTCAATTTGAGCAGCAGCAACTTCAGATCACGGCGAAAATAAGCGCCGGTATTCCGGTTGGTTTGCAATATAATAAAAACACTGGCTTACAAATTAGGTTGAACAGCGCGCCATTAAAACGTCTTTCGGAGTTGGCAACACAGCTACCGTTGCAGTTTGTACCTGCGAACTGTCATCAGTTTTTTGAGCAAGGCCCGCGCTATCGCCGCCGACTTTTAGACTGGGGCTTGTTTCACGTGGAACCAAGCTTTAATTTTCATTGGCAGGCATATAAAAAGATCTTGCAGCAACGTAATGCTGCGCTTAGGCAGCGTAAGCCAGCGAGTGAAGTTCAGCTGTGGGATAGTCATTTGGCATCGCACGGTGAAATAATTACTGCCCTGCGCTATACACAGTTACAAAAAATATTAGAACAGTTTACTATTTTATTTGTCCGATTATGCCCTGAATATGCCGGTGCAGAGTTCACATTAAAATATCGAGAGGGCTGGTTAAAAGGTTTAAGCTTAGAGCAGGCATTAGGCAAGGCTATTGATCGTGACCGGCAATTAGGTTATACCCGAGCGGGAAGCCATGCTGCTGATTGGGCGTTTAGAGTAAACGATGGCGATCCTATAGAGCTGTTTTCACGAGGCCAGCAAAAGCTATTTTTTGTTGCACTCTGTATGGTGCAAGCAATAATGACACAAAACAAAGATAGAACGATTCTTTTACTCGATGATATTAGCTCAGAATTAGATCAAAAACATCAACAAAATGTTGTGCAGGAGCTAGGTCGCCTGCCGGTGCAAACTTTTGTAACAGCCACCGAGCTAAATATAGACAGTAATGAAAAAGTTAAGATGTTCCACGTGGAACGAGGTGGCTTACGACAAGACATCATATACCCGTAATCATTGAAATCGCAAAAAAATCCTCGTCATCCCGGTATGCTTTTAGCCGGGGATCTCCGCACAAGCAAGAGACTCCCTGCTAAAAGCATACCGGAGTGACGGAAGAGTGAAAACTTACAGATTGAATGGTCACGGTATTACCGCTGCTCTGATGTGGTAAAATAGCTGCAATGGAACAATATAATGGATGCATTATGACAACCGAACAAGAAAACACCTACGACTCGTCGAATATTAAAGTGCTTAAAGGTTTAGATGCGGTGCGGAAGCGCCCAGGTATGTATATTGGTGACACCGATGACGGTACCGGCTTGCACCATATGGTATTTGAAGTGCTGGATAACGCGATTGATGAATCTTTAGCAGGTTATTGTAGTGAGATTAACGTGCGTATTCACCCCGATGAATCAGTGTCAGTGTCAGACAATGGTCGCGGAATTCCGGTTGATGTGCATGAAGAAGAAGGTGTTTCTGCTGCTGAAGTTATTATGACAGTGTTGCATGCCGGCGGTAAGTTTGATGATAACTCATATAAGGTTTCTGGCGGATTACACGGAGTAGGTGTTTCGGTTGTTAATGCCCTCTCCAAAAAACTCACCATGGAAATTTGCCGTGATGGCAACGTGCATCGTCAAAGTTATACCGATAGTGTTCCAGATGGTCGCATCGAAGCGGGTGAAGCTACGGATGCTACCGGGACCAAGATTCAGTTCTGGCCTAGTGATAAAACTTTCTCTAATGTCTTGTCTTTTGATTACAAAATTTTAGAAAAACGTATCCGCGAATTAGCCTTTTTGAACTCTGGTGTGCGCATTATTTTAACCGATGAGCGTGATGAGCAAAGCGAAGTTTTTTATTACGAAGGCGGCATTCAAGCCTTTATTGAGTATTTAAACAAGAATAAAAACCCTGTTCATCAAGCTGTTATTAACATTAAAGGTGAAAAAGATGATGTGGTGGTTGAGCTGTCAATGCAATGGACAGACTCATACCAAGAAAATATTTATTGTTTTACCAATAATATTCCTCAGCGCGATGGTGGTGCCCATTTAGCAGGTTTTAGAGCCGCGCTAACACGTACATTAAATCAATATATTGAAGCTGAAGGCTTAGCCAAAAAATCAAAAGTGACTACTAGTGGTGATGACGCACGCGAAGGTTTAACTGCTGTTCTTTCGGTTAAAGTGCCTGATCCAAAATTCTCATCTCAGACCAAAGACAAGCTGGTGTCATCTGAGGTGCGAACGATTGTTGAGTCATTAACAAATGAATTTTTCCACGACTATCTGGTTGAAAACCCTGTAGTAAGTAAGTTAATTGCCAATAAGATGGTTGATGCGGCACGTGCACGTGATGCGGCGCGTAAAGCACGCGAATTAACACGCCGTAAAGGCGCATTAGATATTGCCGGCTTGCCGGGTAAATTAGCAGATTGTCAGGAGCGAGACCCTGCCCTATCTGAATTATTCTTAGTGGAGGGTGATTCGGCGGGAGGTAGTGCCAAACAAGGCCGTGATCGTCGCACTCAAGCTATTTTGCCGTTGAAAGGAAAGATCCTTAACGTTGAGCGAGCACGTTTTGATAAAATGATCAGTTCAGCGGAGGTCGGCACACTCATCACCGCACTAGGTTGTGGTATTGGTCGCGATGAATATGATCCTGAAAAATTACGTTATCACCATATTATTATCATGACCGATGCTGATGTCGATGGTTCGCATATCAGAACCTTATTATTGACCTTCTTCTATCGTCAAATGCCGGAGCTAGTTGAGCGTGGCCATATCTACATCGCCCAGCCACCGCTTTATAAAATTAAGAAAGGTAAGCAAGAGCGTTATGTAAAAGATGATGCAGAAATGGAGCAGTATTTAACAGAGTTAGCACTCAATAATGCAGAGCTTCACCCAAGCATGTCGGCAGAAGTGATTTCAGGTAACGCTCTATCCACATTAGTTAATGAATATCAGTCGGTTACAGCCATTATTACTCGTCTTTCCAGCCATTACTTCCCTGCATTCTTGGAGCAGTTAGTAGATAAAGCGGCTATTCCTGATTTATCAGATAAAGCGACCATGAAGCTATGGTTAGCTGAAATTGAGTTGCAGCTAAACAGAGAATTGCCAACAGGAACGAGCTATCAACTGTCTGTTGCAAGCAAGGAAGGTAGTGCGACACCGTACATTAATATCAGCTTTAGCCGTCATGGAATTAGTACCGATTATCATGTTCCAGGCGAGTTCTTTGCAAGCTCAGAATACCAAATAATTCAATCGTTTGCGGACAAGATCCATGGCTTATTTACAGAGGATGGCTATGTTCAGCGTGGTGACCGCAGTGAAGAAGTTAGTAATTTCTCAGAGGCAGTGACATGGCTGTTAGCTGAGTCACGTCGCGGTCAAAATATTCAGCGTTATAAAGGTTTGGGTGAAATGAACCCGGAACAGTTGTGGGAAACAACGATGGATAAATCTAAGCGTCGCTTACTACAGGTGACGATTGATGATGCCATCACGGCGGACGAAATATTTAATACCTTAATGGGCGATAATGTTGAGCCGCGCCGTGAGTTTATTGAAACCCATGCTTTACAGGCAACAAATTTAGATATTTAAACGCCCTATTTTGACGGGTTCTTCTCGAAGATCCTAGGTTTTATCCTTAAATAAACGGGGCTTGGCCTCCCATTACAGAAGATCATAATATTGATTAGTATGGTCTTTGTGTATTTTATGAAGTACGAAATTAAAATGGAGAGAGCGATGGACAACAATTTAGCGTGTAGGCTGGCGGCTACCTGATAAAGCCAACCTACTCTACCAGATACTATTCCAAAATGGCAACAGCGCGTAGCTAGGGTGGTTCATGGTGCATTTTTCATGTAGCTGCGGCGATAAAACATTACTTAGCAGGAACGGGAATTTTACAACGCATGCTGTTTAAGGAGCCTTTGATTAAGTCTTGATTATTTTATGCTGGCTGAAATGGCCCCCAAACTTCTTCTAAAATCGCCGCAATAGAACAACTATTACTGCTCATTTCGAAGAGGATTTCATCTCAGCCTAAATTCCAACCAGACTTAATCAAAGGCTCCTTAAGCATTAGCCCATAGTTTTGAGGTTAACCCGCTGGTGCCGTGCTTAGTGCAATTTTATTTTTGGATGCACACTGCGGCGGAACAGATGTGAAAGCGACAGCATCGCCACGCGGAAAAAGCCAAATAAGGTGACTTGGTGCATTTTATATAAGGATAAATACATTATCCGTGCCATAAAGCCTTCAACCATCAAGCTGCCTTTGCTTAAATTGCCCATCATATTGCCAACAGTACTATAGCGCCCTAGCGAAACCAGTGAGCCATAGTCATGATAAGTATATTCAGGCAGCGCTTTATTTGCCATTTGGTTACGGATGGATTTATAGGCAAGCGATGCCATTTGGTGTGCGGCTTGCGCGCGAGGAGGCACATTTGCTTCATGCCCTATCCATTTACAGGCACAGCAATCACCGATAGCATAGATATTATCATCAAGCGTTGTTTGCAGTGTTTGTCTGACCACAAGCTGATTGATCCAATTAGTTTCAAGACCACCAATATCCTTTAGGAAATCGGGAGCTTTAATGCCTGCTGCCCACACTTTAATCGCGGCGGGAATAATTTTGCCGCTTTCCATTTTAATATTTTTAGGGGTAACTTGAACCACGCGTTCATTGGTGAGGATACTGACACCGAGTTTTTCTAACTCTTTTTGCGTGGCTGCAGATAAATTGGGCGGCAAACCCGGTAAAACACGATCGGCGGCTTCAATAATGCTAATTTTCACATCACTGGGTTTTATCTCATCAAAGCCATAGGCGGTGAGTAAATGGGAGACTTCATGCAACTGTGCACTTAGCTCAACACCTGTTGCACCAGCACCGACAATAGCAATGTCGAGTTGGCCTTCACCAATAGTTTTGTCCTGTGTGTGTGTACGGATATAAGCCTCAAGTAATTGCTCCTGAAAGCTTTCTGCTTGTGCCGTAGTGTCTAGGAAAAAGCAGTTTTTTGCAACACCTTGGATCCCAAAGTCATGGCTGATACTGCCAACAGCGATAACCAAATAATCATAGTCAAAACTGCGGCGAGGAATAAGCTCAACACCTTTTCTATTACACGTTGGTGCAACAGTGATCTGTTTGTTTTCACGATCTAAGCCATCCATTTTGCCAAGGCGAAAACGAAAGCCACTACACATTGCTTGAGCAAGGTATTCAATCTCATCTTCGTGAGAGTCCAGAGTGCCTGCGGCAACTTCGTGTAGTAGTGGCTTCCAAATATGAGTGTGGGTGCTATCAACAAGGGTCACCTCTGCCTTGCCTTTTTTCCCTAGCTTTCTACCTAGCTTTGTTACTAGTTCAAGACCGCCTGCGCCACCGCCAACTACAACAATTTTGGGTACTGGGTTCGTCATGGTATATCGCTCCGGATTGAGTGTTACCGGTATAATTCTAACGTATTCGGGGCAAATAAAATGATCTTATTTTTTACTATAACTAAAGACTCTGGCAAAATTGACGATTAAAATATTAATTTAGGTCAATGAAAATGCAACCACCTCCAGAAAACCCACGTATTGCTTGGGCTGTGACAGGATCGGGTCACTACCTAGAAGAATGCCTAGAGATTATTAGCGACTTAGAGGATGTCGATTTGTTCTATAGCCGCGCCGGTGAAGAGGTGCTTCGCATGTACGGCCATAATCCTAAATCGGTCAACGGTGATGGTCGCACCTATCATGATCGCGCGGCTAGTTCACCGCCCGTAGGCCTGTTTTACCGTGGCGATTACCATACATTAGTCGTTGCCCCTGCAACATCAAACACCGTCGCTAAAATGGTGTTAGGTTTGTCAGACACACTAGTAACCAATGTATATGCACAAGCGGGCAAATGCCGCATTCCAAGCATTGTTTTAGCGTGTGATACCGAGCCTGAAATAGACACCCCTGCCCCTGATCGTATTGTCAAATTATGGCCCAGGGAAATTGATCTAGCACATACCCATAAGCTACGATCATTTGAAGCAACCACGGTGGTTGAAAACCCAGATAAACTGTTAGCCGCGTTAAATGTACGTTTGGGCGAATTATCAAAAACTAATGGCTGAGAAAATACTTTTTCTAACAGGCAAGCTTGCTGAGCCTAGTTTGCATCGCGTGTTGGCCGATATGGCACCTTTGCCATTTGAGTATCGTGTTCACCAGATAGGTGTCTCGGTTGCGGCGCTGATCACCGATAAAATGATTGCACGTCGCTTAAAGCCAGAAGAGATGGTGGATTGTGATCAAATTATTGTGCCGGGTCGAGTTCGCGGCGATCTTGAAGCATTAAGTCAGCAATTAGGTATGCCGGTTATTCGGGGACCTGAAGAAGTGAAAGATCTACCGCTGTTTTTTGGTCGCGAGCGTAAACAGCCTGATCTAAGCCGTTATGATGTTACTATTTTTGCTGAAATCGTTGATGCACCACAACGAAGTGTCGAAAGCATCGTCGAACGTGCGCGATATTACGGTGATAATGGCGCTAACGTCATCGATATTGGCTGTTTTCCAGAAGAGGTATTCCCCCATCTTGAGGAAGCAATTGTCGCCTTGCATGAAGCGGGTTTCAAAGTGAGTGTTGATTCACTAGAGATAGATGACTTACGCCGAGCAGGCAAAGCAGATGCGGATTATTTGTTGAGTTTAACCGAAAAAACCTATCACCTCGCAGAAGAAACCGATGCCGTGCCTATTTTAGTGCCCGCGGTAATGGGTTCGCTCGACTCATTAGAACGAGCAATGGAGTTGATGGATAAAATAAATAGGCCTTGGATAGCTGATCCTATTCTTGATCCGATCCATTTTGGGCTAACTAATTCTATTGTGCGTTATCATGAGCTACGCCGAAAATATCCTGATGCTCCGATGATGATGGGTGTGGGAAACTTAACCGAATTAACGGATGCTGATACCAGTGGGATCAACGCCGTATTATTTGGAATAATCTCTGAGCTTAAAGTAACCAACGTGCTTTTAACCGAAGTAAGTCCTCACGCACGAAAAGCAATTAAAGAGGCAGATGTGGCTAGAAGGATGATGTTCGCCGCACGAGAAGATAGCAGTTTACCACGAGATTTTACCGATGATTTATTAGTGGCGCATGAACGCCGACCTTTCCCTGACAACGCACAAGAGATTGCAGAACTCGCCAGCAATATTAAAGATCCTAATTACCGGATCAAAGTCGCAACAGAAGGGATCTTTATGTTTAATCGTGATGGGCTTATGCAAGAGACTGATCCTTTTGCATTTTATCCACAGCTTAATTTAAAAGAGGATACGGGTCATGCCTTCTACCTAGGCGCTGAATTGGCAAAGGCGCAAATCGCATGGCAATTAGGCAAACGCTACACCCAAGATGAAGAATTAGATTGGGGCTGTGCCGTAGCTAAAGATGCCGTTGATTTAAACGAACAAAAACAACAAGGCACAACCATGAAAAAAGGAAAAAAATGTGGCACAGCCTAATCAAATCTTAACTAGCAAAATCCATGAAGTTATTGTGACCACAATAAATGAACAAGGTCAGTCTCATTGTGCACCAATGGGAATAACCGAAGTGAATGCCCACATTTTAATCCAGCCTTTTAAACCTTCGACAACGTATGATAATTTAAAACGGCATAGACAATGTACGGTTAACTACACAGATGATGTGCGCGTGTTTGCGGGTTCGTTAACCGGCCGCCGCCGCTGGGACATGCTACCCTGCCAGCAAATTGAAGGCTTTTATCTTAGCCAAGCGTTAGCGCATGCAGAGCTAGAGATTATAGCTTTTGATGACGATGATCCGCGCGCTTGTTTTAAAGCCAGCGTGATTTGTGATGTCAACCATGCTCCTTTTCGTGGCTATAATAGAGCGCAAAGTGCGGTGATTGATGCCGCAGTTTTAGTGAGCCGATTGAAGATGTTACCCGAACAAAAAATTAAGCAAGAAATTGCTTATTTAGCCATAGCGATAGCTAAAACAGCAGGCCCACGTGAGTTAGAAGCATGGGGCTGGCTAATGACCAAAATTAAAGAAAGTGGAATAGAATTAAATGACTAAATGGTTAGCCAGTGTTCAATCGCTAGAAGAAGCACGCATACTATTGCCGGTGCTCCCTGATATTTTGGATATGAAACAGCCAGAAAAAGGCGCGTTGGGCGCGTTAGATATTGAAACGATTAGTCAAATTGTCGATTTTATTGCTGGCCGATGCCAAACCAGCGCCACCATTGGTGACTTGCCAATGAACGCCGATCTAATCCGTACCGCGATGATGGCTGTGGCAGCATCGCGGGTAGATTATGTAAAAATAGGCTTATTCCCTAACCCTCATTTAAAAGCGTGCATTGCCGATCTTGCCCCATCGGTCAACGCTTTATCCACGCCAGTGATTGCCGTTTTATTTGTAGATAAAGAAGCCGATCTTGCCCTACTGCCCCTGTTAAAAGAAAGCGGGTTTCATGGCGTAATGATTGATACCGCAATCAAAAAAGGGCAACACTTACGCGCCCATTGGAGCGCGATCCAATTAAGCAACTTTGTTAAACAAGCCCACCAACAAGGTTTATTATGTGGTTTGGCTGGTGCTTTGCGTTGCAGAGATATTGCTGCTTTAACACAGCACGGAGCAGACTATTTAGGCTTTCGTAGCGCCTTATGTGAACAGCAACAACGCACATCACAACTGAAACGAGTACTGGCAGAACAGATCCAACAAGCAATTAAGCTTAGCAGCGATGAGCAAACAGCTAAATATGGCTAAGGGTTTATACCCGTAACCATTCAATCTGTAACAACAGACCAAAAGCTAGAAAGCCAGTACTGCGTTGCCT
>CAYTAM010000022.1:0-11201 GCA_964435685.1 uncultured Methylophaga sp.
GTATATACTAAGCCATCTCAAATTAAATTTAATTAAACATATTAATATGTACCAACTCATACGTCGATTAATGATCGCTACGGTTCTCCTGCTGAGTTTAATAGCTATTGCAACGGTCGCTGTTTATAAAACACTGGCACCCAAACTACCCGATGCCAATACACTCCGTGAAACCCAGCTACAAGTACCTTTAAGGGTATTTAGCGCCGAAGGTCTATTGATTGCTGAGTTTGGTGAGAAACGCCGCATACCACTCAACTATAGTGACATGCCCACCTCCATGATTCAGGCTGTACTTGCTGCTGAAGATGATCGTTTCTTCAGCCATCCTGGCGTAGACTATCAAGGAATCCTTCGTGCAGTCTACTCGTTAGCGACAACAGGCGTTCGCACTCAGGGCGGCAGCACTATCACTATGCAGGTTGCACGTAATTTTTTCTTAAGCAATGAAAAAACATACCTTAGAAAGCTAAATGAAATTATTTTAGCCTTGCAAATTGAGCAAATATTAACCAAGGAAGAAATTTTAACACTGTATTTGAATAAAATTTTTCTGGGGAACCGTGCTTATGGTGTAGGCGCAGCAGCGAATGTGTATTATGGCAAACCTTTGGATGAGCTTAGCTTACCCCAATTTGCTATGATTGCAGGGCTTCCTAAAGCGCCGTCAAAGTTCAATCCGCTGGTTAATCCAGATCGGGCAAAGTTGCGTCGCGACTATGTGCTTCGTCGTATGTGGCAAGTAGGCTATATCGAGAAACAAGATTATTTAATAGCCATTGAAGCCCCCGTTACCGCTAGTTATCACCGCCGTGATACTGATGTATATGCCCCCTATGTTGCCGAAATGGTTCGAATAGAATTGTTTAATCAGTATGGTGATGATGCCTATAGCATGGGGCTAAATGTCCACACCACCGTTCGAGCCAAACATCAGCAAGCGGCCAATGACGCGCTACAGACTGCTTTGCTTGCTTACGATAAGCGGCATGGCTTTCGTGGTGCAGAGGCTTCGATGACACTTGAAGAGGATATGACTGTTGAGGATTATCGGCAGCTTTTGTCCTCATTTTCCCGTATTGGACCATTATTTGCTGGAATTGTTACTAAATTGGAACCTAAGCTCGCCCATATTTATATCAGACAAGTAGGGATGACCACACTTAGTCTCAGTGATCTTGCATGGGCAAGAAAACAATTAGGCATCAATAGCCGCGGGAAAATACCCACGAAAGTTACCGATGTGTTTGCTACTGGCGACATTATTTACATGCACCAAGATAGTGAGCAAAAATGGCAACTCGCGCAACTGCCAGAGGTGCAGGGGGCAATTATTGCCGTTTCACCTTATGATGGATCGGTAACAGCCTTGACGGGGGGCTTCGAATATTTCCGGAACAAATTTAACCGTGTCACCCAGTCACAGCGTCAATCAGGCTCAGGTTTTAAGCCTTTCCTTTACTCTGCTGCTTTAGAAAAAGGTTATACCGCTGCCACTATTATCAATGATGCGCCGGTAGTACTTGATGATCCCAGCTTAGAAAATGTTTGGCGTCCAAGAAATTCTAGCGGGAAATTTTATGGCGCTACACGCTTAAGAGCCGCATTAACGAACTCAAGAAATCTTGTTTCCATTCGTATATTACGCGACATCGGTATTAAATATACCATTAATTATGTTAAGAATTTTGGTTTTGATGTTGACCAACTTCCTCAGAGTCTATCACTTGCCTTAGGAAGTGGCAGTGCTTCTCCATGGGATATGGCGCGTGCTTATTCAGCGCTAGCAAATGGTGGCTATCGTGTTGAACCCTATATTATTCAACGTGTTGAAGATGCATCTGGTGCAATTCTGATGCAATCACAACCTGCTACCGTATGCGAAACCTGTATTACACTTAACCAAGCAACTACTGCTACTAGCTTTGAAGCTGCATCTATAAAACCCGCTAAGCGTATTATGACACCACAAAATAACTACATTATGAACAGCTTATTACGTGATGTAGTACGTTATGGAACAGGTCGCAAGGCGATGGAGCTTGGCCGCACCGATCTGGCTGGAAAAACGGGCACAACCAATGATAAAGTGGACGCTTGGTTTAATGGTTTTCATCCTGAATTAGTGGCTATCAGCTGGGTAGGGTTTGATGCCCCTAAATCATTGGGACGCGGTGAATATGGTGGCAAAGCCGCGCTTCCTATGTGGATGGACTTTATGAAAGTTGCACTCCATGATGTACCCGAGAAACCCCTCCTGAAAGCTGTCAATATGATAACAGTAAAAATCGACCCAAAAACAGGGCTGCAAGCACAACCCAATACCGAAGGCGCTATCTCAGAAACATTTCGGAGTGACCGTGTGCCTGAACTAATGCCTCTCCCCATTGATGACGGTATCAGTGGACAAAATTCTTCTACCCCTCATATTACCAGCGATTTATTCTAACTGCCCACCCTTTTGTGAGACGCTATTATTTCACTCTCTTAGCCAAGGATCCCAGCTCCAACTCACCGTTAGGATAGTCGCCGTTTAACAAGCGAAGCTGCGATTCTGGGCTGTTAGTAATGCGAGACCTTTTAGCCCAATTAGCATAACTATCTTGTTTAGCCACCGTAACAATTTCAATTGTTTTTGCCTTCGCTAGATGCTTATCATCATCCCGTAAGCGATGAAAGCTTATTGCTGTATTAATAAAATCTTTATCAAACTGGTTAAAGTATTGTTTTTCTTTAACCGTTGCAAAAAAGATAAACGCTTGCTGATCTTTATAGATAACAGAAATTCTGGCAGGCAGACCACTTTTCGCATCAAACAATCCCGTATAACCCTTTAACCCATTCACATTTAACTCGCGACCTGCTGTTAACTGTTTTATTTTTAACCGTTGCTTAATAAATTCTTTAGGTGAGAGTTTGCGATTAATATCATCAGCACCCATTTCAATAAATGCTTTACCACCTATTGAAATAGCTTGCAAACTTCTCGGGTTATTATTTATCTGCCACCCTTTAGGAAAACTAAGCGCAAAATCCATAGCTAAATGATAAAATTTTTGCCCTGAACGGATCCCCTGTTCTTCACTATCTCCAAATGTCATACCATTAATATTATTAAGATATTCCGTGACCCTTCTTACACCTGGTTGCCCACCGGCATATTTATCTCCAGCAGCAAGTGCTTCTTGCAATCGTGTGTCATTATCAGGATGAGTTGCAAATAAACCATGATAGCCCCGAACTTCACGACCTTGTTTTTTGGCCTGTGCGGCAACAAATATTTCTTGACTTTTTAGCACCCGAATTACATCCATCATTGCCTTATGATCGTAGCCAGCGCGTGCTAAATATTCTGCACCAAGCGCATCAGATTCTAATTCATGTTCACGTCCATAGCCGCTTAATAATGCGCCCCCCATAATATTATATAAATTCTGAGCTCCTGCGGCTCGAAGCTCAGGAAATAAAATTGCACCCACAGTGTAGCCTATGCTTGCAGCTTGTGCCGCACTCTGCTGTCGTACACCATGACGTGCTGTCACATGACCTATTTCATGTCCTAATACAGCAGCTAGTTCTGCCTCTGAGTTCAAATATGCCATTAAGCCGCGGGTGATATAAATATAACCGCCCGGCAGCGCAAAGGCATTAATAATCGGCGAATCCAGTACAGTAAAGCGATAAACCAAGTTTTTTCGGTGACTGACCACTGCTAATTTATCGCCCACAGATTGCACATAACGTTGCAATGCTTCATTATCATAACGACCATATTGCGCAATGATTTTGGGGTGATTGCTTCGCCCTATAGCAATTTCACCCTCTTCACTCAACATCACAAAATTACTTTCGCCCGTTACCGGGTTGGTTGCACAGCCACTCAATCCTAAAAGCAAAAAAGCCCCTACTAATAATAAGCAGAGGCATGGTAATATGCTGTGATACCTGTCAAATAGGGTCACGATATCATTTCCTTATTATAGGATTTTGAGGAGCCTAACCACCAAGTATAGAAAGCCGCCGCCGTATCCAGTTTAAATTATTTCCCGTATTTTTGACGGAATTTATCAACACGACCCGCAGTATCTAATACTTTTTGCTTGCCCGTGTAAAATGGATGGCATTCAGAGCAAACATCTAATTTGAGTGCATCGCTACGGGTAGAGCTTGTTTTAAATTTGTTACCACAACTACAAGTAACTTCAATTTCATTGTATTCTGGGTGGATATCCGCTTTCATCTCTATACTCTTTTCAAATTTAGTAAGCTCAGCTACACTGAGGTGAAGTAATTTAGGAACCGCGTAATTTTACTGATCAAAACCTATGACAGCAAGCTTTTTATTTAGTTCAGTTTCTCTGCTACGAGAATTGCTTGATTTCGTAGCCCTTTGCTACTATTACCTACTAAGGCGTCCTGTTGATAAATACGCACCTTCATCGGTGCAAACAACTGTAGTAACTCATTATCCTTCAACAAATAATCAGGATTTGTTGGCCCTTGCTCACTCACTTTTTGTTGGCAATAGCTTTGGTAAAATAATACACCACCAGGCTTTAACGCCGAATAGAGTTGCGCGCATAATGCGCGTTCTAAAAAGAAACTGATCACTAAAACATCAATGCTATTAGGGGGTGGGGGCGATAAGATAACATCTCGAACCTGCGCATCAATGTTAAGTTGCTTTAATACCGCCTGTTGCTTTAACTGTGCAATAGCTACTGCGGAGGCGTCCCAAGCCTGAACGTTTAAACCTAATTGCGCTAACAATAGCGCATTACCCCCTTGTCCACAGGCAAGATCTAATGCTGTTCCTTGTGTCGGCAACAAGTAGCTGTACTGTGTTAATACCGATGATGCTGTAGGTTCTTCCAGTTTATTTCGGTAAATAGTGTCCCATTTTGCTTGTAAGCCCGTCACCGCCCTAACCCCTCCAAAAAGCAGGGCTTAATACCACTAACAGGGTAAGTATTTCTAAACGCCCTAACAGCATTGCCAGACATAACATCCATTTTGCAGGCGAATTAATGTCACCAAAATTAGCGCCGACATCACCTAAACCTGGACCTAAGTTATTCAAACATGCTGTTACCGCAGAAAATGAGGTAATAACATCAAGCCCAGTAGCCATTAAAAATAACAGCATAATGCTAAAGCAAAATATATATACCGCAAAAAAGCCCCAAACGGCTCCCACTACTTTCCTCGGTATGGCTTTATCGTTTACTTTAATCGCAAATATGCCATTGGGATGGATCAGGCGTAATACTTCTCGGTAACCCTGTTTAAACAATAACATGACGCGAATAACTTTGATGCCGCCGCCCGTTGAACCGGCACAACCACCAATATAACTCGCCATTAATAATAAAATGGGTAAAAAACTGGGCCATAAATAATAGTCTGTGGTAGTAAAACCTGCGGTTGTGCCTATTGATACTGTTTGGAATACACCATGATGAATAGAATCCCAAAGGCTTTCAAAAGTATGACTAAAATAAAGAGAAGCCGAGACCACCACTGCAACAATAGCAAGAATTGAAAGATAGGTTCGCAGTTCCGCATCCGCCCAATAATGGCGAATAGAGCGGTGTCGCCATGCTAAAAAGTGCAAGGCAAAGTTCATTCCCGCTATTAACATAAATACTACGGTAATCATCTCAATGGTGGGGCTGGCGAAGTAGCCTATGCTGGCATCATGGGTTGAAAATCCGCCAAGCGCTACCGTTGAAAAACTGTGGCTAATAGCATCAAACCAATCCATTCCTGCCCAGTAAAATGCTATCGCACATGAAATAGTCAATGTTACATAGATAAACCATAATGCTTTTGCGGTTTCGGTGATCCGTGGTGTCAGTTTTGAATCTTTCATGGGACCTGGTGTTTCAGCACGATATAACTGCATGCCCCCCACACCTAATAGCGGTAGAATTGCAACCGCTAATACTACAATCCCCATGCCGCCCAACCACTGTAAAAATTGCCGATAAAACAATACCGATCGTGGCAAATCATCAAGCCCGGTTAATACTGTTGCGCCAGTAGTAGTGAGTCCTGACATTGATTCAAATACCGCATCAGTAAATGTCATATTAGGTACTTCTACTAGGTAAAACGGTAGCGAACCCGAAATACCTAGCGTGACCCAAAACATTACAACCACTAAAAACCCATCGCGGATCTTCAGCTCTTTGCGGTGTTTTCTTACGGGAAGCCAGATAACAAACCCAGCAACCAGTAACAATGCAAACGCAGTCATAAATGCGCTGGTGGTACCATCGTCATAAAACAATGAAAGCGCAATCGGTGGCAACAAGGTAAAACTAAATAAGCCGAGTAAAATACCTAAAATTCGTTGGATGGTAAGAAACTGCATGTATCGATGTGCCCTTAATGCCGACGGCTAAAGTTAACACGATGGTACGCCCAGATCAGTAACATGAACAGCGCCAATAATAATACTGTCCATTGCCCCCAAGTAACGTAAGGCGTATTACCTTGCCGAGGCTGCACCATTCCAGTTAATACTTGTTCCTCAAACTGTTTTGTTGTTGCTTGTATATTACCGCGCTCATCAATAAATGCTGAGATACCATTGGTAGTAGCGCGAATAATTGGACGCCCTGTTTCCAAAGCACGATTTTGTGATATTTGTAAATGTTGATGAGGAGCTAGTGAATCACCATACCACGCGTTATTACTAGCATTCACTAAAAGAGTTGCCTCTGGCAATGCGGCTAATATTGTACTTGAAAAGACATCTTCATAGCAAATCGAGACACCAATTTTCTGACCAGTAACCTCAAATAAGCTTTGTGATGCCGGTCCCGGCTGAAATGATGACATCGGCAAGTCAAAAAAAGCGATTAGACCACGTAGCCATTCAAAGGGTACAAACTCGCCAAACGGCACTAAACGATGTTTATAATAAAATTGCTGGCTTGAACCTAAGGACATCATGCTGTTGAAATAATGACCTGAATCAATCTCTTTAACAGGTAAGCCAATTAATAAATCGGTATTATTTTGCTTTGCCAACTCGCTTAAAGGATCGAAAAACAATGTTTTGGCTTGATGATAAAAAACGGGAATTGCATTCTCAGGCCACACAATCAAATCACTATCCCAATGCTGCTCAGTTCTAGCTTGATACAATGCCATCGTTTTATAGAGTTGCTCTGGATCCCACTTTATTGCCTGCGGCACATTGCCCTGAATAATACTGACTTTAATCTCATCATCTATCGGCTGTGTCCATACTGCGGCATTAAGCGAATAGCCTCCCAGCCAAATGGCAAAAAATACCGACAATAGCCCCCACCGCCTCGACTGCCAAACTTCTGCCAATATGCCTGCCGAAAAAGCAACTAATAATGAAACCCCTAATACACCAATAATGGGCGTATAACCACGCAATGGTCCATCAATTTGGCTTATTCCAAGTTCAAGCCACGGAAAGCCGGTTAAAAATACGGTTTTAAACCATTCAAAAATGAGCCACGCAACCGGTAATAACAGCATATAGTCCCAGCTTGATATTGCCGAGCCAGTTAGCTTGTTACTGCCCCATGCAATTGCAGCAATAAAGATCGCTAGAAAGGCAACAAATACCGCTGTTAGTAGCGCGGCTAAAATGACTCCTGCACCGCCAAAATCATGAATTGCCACATACACCCATGATACGCCAACGCCAAATAGTCCAAGACCGAATATATAGCCACGCAATGCAGCCTGCTTAGCCGTTACACCTTGCCACGATAAAAATAGTACCATGATGCTAATAACCGCAATGGGATAATAATGAAAAGGCGCAAAGGCGAGCGGTAAAGCCATACCGGCTAATAATGCAATAATATTGCCGTGCCAGTGCGTCCCGCCTTGTTTACTAAAAAAATCCTTCATTCTTCTGGTTCGCGCTCCTGATCTGTTTGAGCTTGCACGATCATCTCCAGCAAATGAATACGCCGGCTATCTGCTCTGGTGACAGTAAATTGAAATTGTCCTATGGTGATCTGTTCATCACGCTCAGCTAAATGACCAAATTGATTGGTGACAAAACCGCCCACCGTATCAAAATCTTCATCGCTCCAATCAGCTTGAAAATGCTCATTAAAGTCTTCAACCGGTGTTAATGCCTTCACAATATAGGTATTGTCATTACGTTGCAAAATGGGCATATCATCATCAATATCATGCTCATCATCAATTTCACCGACAATTTGTTCCAAAACATTTTCAATAGTAATCATTCCCGCCACACCGCCATACTCATCAACCACAATCGCCATATGATTGCGCCGTATTCTGAACTCGCGTAACAAAACATTTAAACGTTTACTTTCAGGAATAAATACTGCCGGGCGTAATAGCTCACGAATATTAAAGTCAAATTTCCCTGCTGAAATAACCGCCGCTAATAAATCTTTTGCTAATAAAATACCAATCACATCATCACGATCATCATCAATAACGGGAAAACGGGAATGGGCTGTTTCAACAATGAGCTTAAGTGTTTCCGCAGCAGAGGCATCACGCGACACCATCACTACTTGCGAACGCGGGATCATTACATCGCGCGCATGTAATTGTGACATACTCAGTGCACCTTCCACTATCGCCAATGTTTCAGCATCAATTAGATGTTGTTGTGATGCGCTGCGAAGCGAATCAATTACTTGCTCTAAATCTTGTGGCTCCCATAAAAACTTACTTAGTTTTCGTAGCCAAGAATACTGTTTAATTGTTCTTGATCGTGTTTCATTCATTTAATATACCCGTTATCATTCAATTTGTTGTTTTCCAGTGCGTATACTGACTGGATGGGTTGGTAAGGCATACTATCAATATGCTATTGCTTGATAATATAACACAGCCAATGCAGTCAGGATGCGTGCTGTAAATCTGCAAGTTGAATGGTCACGGGTATTTAACCTTATTCCTGATACGGATCGTTAATTGACAATGATTGTAAAATTGTTACTTCTAAAGCTTCCATTACTTGCGCTTCTTGATCCTCGCTATGATCATACGCCAATAAATGTAAACAGCCATGCACAACCATATGCGCCCAGTGATCTTGTATAGCCTTATTTTGTATTAATGCTTCTTTTTCTACAACACTAGCACAAATAACCAAATCACCTAATAATATAGGCACCAGCGGTATCGGTGAATCAAACGGGAATGACAGCACATTGGTCGGTGCTATTTTACTGCGATATTTTTCATTTAGCTCTGCACTTTCTGCTTCATCAACTAACCTAATACTTAACTCAAAATCAAAGGAATCAAAGGGGTCATGTCTAGAAATCAATCGAGTCTGACCCCTTTGATTCCTTTGATTTTCTAGGACAGCTTCAACCCAGCGTTGAAATTGGCTGGCATCAGGTACCGCTTGTTGACACACATTTTGCAGATCAACAATCACTGTCATCAAGTGGAGCACTCAGCATTTTCATACGCTACAATCACTTTTTGCACTAAAGAATGGCGCACCACATCTTTGGCCTGGAAAAAAGTAAAGCCAATATCTTCCACATCTTTCAAGACTTCAATCGCGTGGCGCAAACCTGACATTTTCCCATTAGGTAGATCACTTTGAGTAATATCCCCAGTAATCACTGCGGTGGAACTGTAGCCCAAGCGCGTTAAAAACATTTTCATTTGTTCTTTAGTGGTATTTTGCGCTTCATCAAGAATAATAAACGATTCATTTAAGGTGCGACCGCGCATATAGGCCAATGGCGCAATTTCAATCACATTTTTCTCGATTAATTTAGCAACACGCTCAAACCCCAGCATTTCATAAAGTGCATCATAAAGTGGTCGCAAATAAGGATCCACTTTCTGTGTCAAGTCACCGGGTAAAAAGCCCAGCTTCTCACCCGCTTCAACAGCGGGGCGCACCAATACAATCCGCCGCGCAAAATCACGCTCTAATGCCTCTACCGCACAAGCAACCGCCAAATACGTTTTACCTGTTCCTGCAGGGCCTATTCCAAAACTAATATCGTGGGTCATAACTTGTCTTAAATACGCTTGCTGATTTTGACCACGCGCTTTGACCAAGCCGCGCTTTGTTTTAATAATCACCTCTTGTTGTTCTCGCTCCACAATAGTATCAGTGCCACCTATTTGCCTTATCGCTAGATGAACTTGCTCCGGCACCAACACGGTGTGTGCTGTTTCAGCATAGAGTTGGTGAATAATATCTTGTACCGTTAACAAGATTTCTGCCTTACCAATGAGCTGAAATTTAATTCCTCGATTATTGACTTCCACACCAAAACCACGCTCTAACATGCGTAAGTGCTCATCGAGATGGCCACACAAATTAGCTAAACGAGGATTATCAGCGGGACTAAGTTCAAAACTAATGCTATCTAGCGAAGGGGTTGTAGTTGTCACTAAAATTCCTAAAATATGATGGTATCGGCAAGTAACTCACCACGGAGAGAGTTACTATATGCTTGCGTAATATTGACATCAACAAACTTGCCCACTAGCGAGGGAGCGCCCTCAAAAATAACCGATCGATTATTTTCTGTTCGACCTTTCATCTCACCATCAACACGATCGCTAATGGTATCCACCAGAATACGTTGCGTTGTACCCAGCATAGCTTGACTATGAGCCGCTTCTAATTCAAGCAAACGTTGCTGCACCTGTTGCAAGCGACCTTTTTTAACTTCATCGGATACTGAGTCAGTAAATGCGGCAGCAGGCGTACCTGGTCGTGCACTGTAGATAAAGCTAAAGGAATGATCAAACTCAATATCATTGATGATCTTCATTGTTGCCTGGAAATCAAGCTCTGTTTCATCAGGGAAACCAATAATAAAGTCACTTGAAATACTAATGTCTGGGCGGACTTTGCGCAGGCGGCGAATTTTCGCTTTATATTCTAATGCCATATGGCCACGTTTCATTACCGCAAGAATGCGATCCGAACCCGATTGAATGGGCAGATGTAAATGGCTGACCAGCTCTGGAACCTCGGCAAAAGCATCAATCAGACTATCTGAAAATTCAACAGGATGTGATGTGGTAAAGCGAATACGATCAATACCCTCAATCGCTGCCACATAGTGGATCAATAAGGCAAGATCGATAGGATCATCATCGTCCATTTGCCCTTGATAAGCGTTGACATTTTGACCTAACAGATTAATCTCACGCACACCTTGTGCGGCTAACGCACC
>CAYTAM010000022.1:11301-12612 GCA_964435685.1 uncultured Methylophaga sp.
TGACATTTTGACCTAACAGATTAATCTCACGCACACCTTGTGCGGCTAACGCACCGATCTCAGTAAGCACGCCTGCAACAGGTCGGCTCACCTCTTCACCGCGGGTATATGGCACTACACAAAACGTACAATATTTGCTACACCCTTCCATAATTGATACAAATGCCGTCGGACCGTCGGCCTTTGGCGCAGGCAAGTTATCAAACTTTTCTATTTCAGGGAATGAAATATCAATGCTTGCCTTATGTGTGCTCTTGACCTCCTCCAACATTTCAGGCAAACGATGCAATGTTTGCGGGCCAAAAATCAAATCAACATAGGGGGCACGACGGCGAATAGCATCGCCTTCTTGGCTAGCAACACAGCCACCCACACCAATCACTAAATGCGGCTTATTGTCTTTCCATCGCTTCCAGCGACCCAGTTGATGAAATACTTTTTCTTGTGCTTTTTCACGAATCGAACAGGTGTTAAGCAACAGTACATCGGCATCTTCTGCCACATCTGTCATTTCTAATTGGTGTGAGTCCGCTAATACTTCTGCCATTTTTGATGAATCATATTCATTCATCTGACAACCAAAGGTTCTAATAAATAATTTTCCAGCCATTTGGCAACTTATTACTCTAAAAAAAGGACTAGAATACGCCTTTTCTGCACTAAGCTCAAAAACAAAACACTTAAAACCCGCCATCCCGCAGCAAGAGTTGCATCAATGTAAGTTAAACAATGGCGCGCTCACTCAAACTTAATACCACCAATAAGGATATCTCGGGCCGGTAAAATAATGAAAATGTCGAGAATGCATCCCCCAACGCCAATCAAAAGAAGACCCACCACAACAGATAGCACGTTGATTATTTTGATTTTCAGGCCATAGCTGCACTTCCCCCGAGGTGACCACTGGGAAAACATAGCCATGTTCACCTATAAAGCCCGCTTGACTACCTGTCAGCCTTCCCACAACGGTCACAGCACGTCCATTATGATAAATTTCCGGCTCTAAAAATGTGGTTATTTTTGCAATAAACCGCCCGCCCGTTGTATCACTACGTTTTGGTCTACCGCTTGACTTCAAATCACGAGATACAATTTCCAACCATGTTTCGCCCTGTTTATTTTCAATTGCTGCAATGGTACCGCCCCACATCACCTGCTCACCTTGATGGGCGTTAATATCTTGCAACACCTCGGTAATCGGCGTGTTTTGTTCAATACTAGCCATCGGTTGCTTACCCGCACAACCGACCAATAACAAGGGCAATATCGTCAATAGTAATATTCTAACAATCATGATTTCCTCCTAGATCT
>CAYTAM010000023.1:0-12455 GCA_964435685.1 uncultured Methylophaga sp.
AAAAACAAGTATATACCCAAACAACTTGGAAATAGATGATTCAGCAAGAGAAGAAGCCATTATATTCTAGGCATAAAACGCAGGGACTAGTCATTACCTGCACATTGCGCCTTGTTCTGGCTTCCTATTTTTGCCCTGAATCTTCACAGATTGAATGATTATGGGTATACAGCACTCTTACATACGCAAAATCTAATGACTACATATCAAAGATGGATCAGTTTCTACAGCGGTAATCATCTCTTCTAGGTGTCTAAGCACATCAAGACTTGCTGCTTCCATTACAGAAATGGCTATATTTGCTGCGGCTATATCTCCCACATAAAATGCTTCTAACACTTTTTTCCCTTCATCATGCACGCGCTGATGTGGCGTAGCAACTTCTTGATAACCGGGTAACTGTGAGAAGCAGTCTACGCCTTCACCTTGGTAATACCATTTTCCTAATCGGCAGTTAGTATGCAGTGAAAGTTCGGAAGCTTGCTTTTCTGATAAGCCCATCATTACGCGATAAATTTCATACTTCCATACAATATGATCAAATTTGGCAATTTCAACAAAGCTCTGGAGTGCAGATACGGTGATCACCTCTTCCATTTTTTGTGATAAGCCTAACATGTCTTTTATGTCGGATACGGCGAGATTAACGCGCTCACCAAACTCGCTGGTATCTTTGGTCACATTCTGCATTAATTGACTGGCACTGCTTGTTTCATTTTGAATAGAACTGACTAAATCTGAAATTTGAGTGCTGGCTTCACGTGCACGGGTAGCCAAAGTTCGTACTTCATCGGCCACAACGGCAAAACCGCGCCCGTGTTCACCTGCTCGCGCTGCCTCAATTGCTGCATTAAGTGCGAGCAGATTTGTTTGTTCTGAAATATTGCTAATAATATCTACAAAGCCACCGATCTGGTTAGCATTTTCTTGCAATGCTTGTACGCGATTTGCTGATAAGCCAACCTGTTCGGTGATGGTGTGCAAACCATTGGCAACGGTTTCTATATGATTACCTGCTGAAATGGATACTTCAGCTCCTTGCACAGCAGAGGCACGCTCTTTTGCCAGACTCGTTGCCATCGCTTCAAGGCCGGCATGAAAGCCTTGCATACTACCGCCAAAGCTATCCATGTTTGCATATAGAGCAGATTGACTAGTTTGTTGAGATTGTTTTAAATTAGCTACGGTAGCTTGAAACTGAATTTTATCCTGCTCAAGAGTATGCACATCATTTTTCAGTTGCTGAATTGTCTGATCGCGGGTTTTTAACTGCTGTTGCAAGTCAATATTTTTTTGCCCATTATTCCAAAATGCCATTTTTTACCCTTATGATAATAATGGAAATTAACAAGCATGAACTATGCCATTATTTATTGTTTAGAACGCGAGGCTATAACCATGATTTTTCAACCACTGTCGATGCTGTTTATAGTCAGGCATAAAGTGAGTAACTAAACCCCAAAATGAGGGTGAATGATCGTGATGAGTGAGGTGGCATAGCTCATGGATGATCACATAGTCAATAACATCTGGAGGCGCTTGAATGAGTTGCCAATTGAAATTAATCTCGCCTTTAATAGAGCAACTTCCCCAACGAGCCTTATAGCTTTTGATGGTGATAGATGTGGGATATAAATTGGTGACATCACTAAACCAATGAGTTCGTGCAGTTAAGTAGTCCGTAGCCTGCTTTTTGTACCAATTAAGGATTGCGGCACGAATTGCCGATGTTGATAGTTGTTTTTGCCGGCCATACAGTTCAATTTCCGACTCAGATTTTTCCACGATGGCTTTGGTATCTGATTCAATAAGACGTAGCGTGTAATCCTTGCCAGCAAACAAAAATGACTCCCCGGTGACAAATTGTTTTTCTGCTATTATTGGTTGTGCTTGCTGAGATAATTTTCTTTGGATCCAATGCGTTTTTTGCTGAATAAATTGTTTTGCAGTAGCCAGTGGCAATAATGAAGGAATATGAACAGATACACCATTAACATCGACTTTTAACGCCATTGTTTTGCGGCGTTTGCTTTTAACAATATTGACAGTAAAGCCGTCACCCTGAATGGTTGCCATAATACGTATTGAGTACTGCATAAAATAAAACAGCATTTTACGTGTATTTTTGAGAAAATAGGTAAACCGTTAATTTTAGAAATACAATGACAGCACATTCTCTCAATATTAAACAAGCGCATCGTCTATCCGTTGCCCCTATGCTGGATTGGACAAACAGAGATTTCCGTTACTTTTTGCGGCTAATTTCTAAGCATTGTGTGCTTTATACCGAGATGATTACGACAGGTGCATTAATTCACGGTCAGCGAGAACGATTTTTAGGCCATGATATTAGTGAGCAACCTTTAGCTTTGCAATTGGGCGGTAACGATCCTGATGATCTAGCTAAATGTGCGCTATTGGGTGAGCAGGCTGGTTACAATGAAATAAATCTTAATATAGGCTGCCCGAGTGACCGCGTACAAAATGGCCGCTTTGGTGCGTGTTTAATGGCGCAGCCGAAGCTGGTGGCTGAATGTGTTGCGGCCATGTTATCCGAGGTGTCAATTCCTGTTACCGTGAAAACACGTTTAGGCATTGATAAGCTTGATAGTTATGATTTTCTAGCTGACTTTATTTCTCAGGTAGCTAATTCAGGCTGTGAACTATTTATTTTGCATGCGCGCAAGGCGTGGCTACAGGGTTTAAGCCCAAAAGAAAATCGTGAAGTGCCGCCGCTGGATTATGATCGTGTCTATCAAATTAAACGAGACTTCCCCCAGCTGCATATTGATATCAATGGTGGTATTCAAAACTTGGAGCAAGCAAAAAAGCATCTAAAAAAAGTAGATGGTGTGATGATGGGGCGCTCCATTTATCACCATCCCTATTTGTTGGCTCAAGCTGATAGTACGATCTTTGATGATGAGTGTTCTATATTGTCTCGTCATGATGTGATCCGTAATATGTTGCCTTATATTGAACAACGCATGTCACAAGGATCTCCGATCAAGTCTATAACTCGGCATTTATTAGGGATATTTCAAGGTCAGCCTGGTGCACGTGCTTGGCGGCGGCATTTAAGTGAAAACGCACATTTAAAAGGTGCAGATCTAACGGTTGTGGAACAAGCGCTTAGCCTAGTTCCTGAGCCCAGTACCTTTATTGAGTAAATAAAGCGCAAAGCTACTGAGGACGATAATGCAGGTGATAATAATTGCAAACGCAACTTCAACGCGGATATCAGACACACCTAACATACCATAGCGAAAGGCATTGACCATATAAAGAATGGGATTAAACAAAGATATATTTTGCCAAAATTCGGGTAGCAAGCTGATGGAGTAAAACACGCCGCCAAGATAGGTTAAGGGTGTCAAAATAAAGGTGGGAATAATGGCTATTTCATCAAAACTTTGTGCATACATAGCATTAATAAAGCCGCCTAAGGCAAACATGACTGCACTTAATAGCACCATGCTAAGCGTGATCCAAAGATGTTGAATTTCAATTGAAGTAAAAAACAGTGAAACAACAGTCACTATCAGCCCTACGCACAGACCGCGCACAATTCCTCCAGCCACATAAGCTGCCAAAATTAGATAATTCGGCACCGGCGCAACCAAGATCTCTTCAATATGATTTTGAAATTTTGCGCTAAAAAAGGATGAGGCAACATTGGCATAAGCATTATTAATGACCGCCATCATAATAATGCCGGGGGCGATAAAGTCCATATAATTAAAACCGTCCATTTCACCGATACGACTACCGATAAGATTACCAAATATGATGAAATAAAGTGTCATAGTGATTGCTGGTGGCAACAGTGTTTGTGGCCAAATACGTAGAAAGCGGCGAATTTCACGAATAAGTAAGGTTTGAAAGGCAATCCAGTAGTTCATAGTGTCGCCTCAGACTTTTCTACTAAGGACAAAAAGAGCTCTTCAAGACGGTTTGCCTTATTTTTCATGCTCGATACTTCGATATTGTGTTGGCTTAATGTAGTAAATACAGTATTAAGACTTTCATTTTTATTGAGATCTACTTCAAGTGTGGAGTCATCAATTTGCTGATAATGGATCCCCGCTAAATCAATCTCATCAGGCAAGGGTGATTTAAGATCGAAGATAAAAGTCTGTTTATCAAGGCGATTAAGCAGTGACTTCATATCGGTATTTTCAATAATACGACCACGATCGATAATGGCAATATTGCGGCATAAGTTTTCAGCTTCTTCTAAATAATGGGTGGTAAGAATAATGGTGGTGCCTTGCTCATTGATCTTTTGCAAGAACTGCCACATTGAACGGCGCAACTCTATATCAACACCTGCGGTCGGCTCATCTAAAATTAATAGTTTGGGTTGGTGAATTAATGCTCTAGCGATCATTAAGCGGCGTTTCATGCCACCAGATAAAGAGCGTGCCGTGGTATGGCGTTTACCCCATAAACCTAGTTGCTTGAGCAATTCATCTGCCCTAGGTTCAGCTTCTTTGGTGCGTATACCGTAGTAGCCTGCTTGGGTAACAAGAATATGTTTAACTTGCTCAAAACTATTAAAATTAAATTCTTGTGGCACCAAACCTAAGTAAGATTTTGCTTTTTCAGTTTCACTATCAAGATCAATATCAAATATTTTGATGCTGCCGACTGTTTTAGTGACCAGCGAAGTCACGATACCAATGGCGGTAGATTTACCTGCACCGTTAGGGCCAAGTAGCGCAAAAAAATCGCCTTGGGCGACATCGAGATCAATATTGATCAGTGCCTCAAGACCATTTTTATATGTTTTTGATAAATTACGAATTGAAAGTGCTTTCACAGTGATTTACGCAGATTAGAATTATTGAGGTATTATGCCCTGATGAGACAAAAACAGCTAATTTCACCGCCACAATCACAACAAGTGTTGATGGCACGCTGCCAGCAGTTAGCGGGCAAGACATTAGGTGCGGTGGCAATGGAACTGGGTTTAAATACCCCTGAAAACTTATTACGCCACAAAGGCTGGGTAGGCAGCTTACTAGAAAAGGCATTAGGTGCTAATGCAGGTAATTTAGCTGAACCTGACTTTATTGGTTTAGCTATTGAAATGAAGACATTACCTCTTAATAAGCAGGGTCAGCCAAAAGAATCCACCTATGTTTGTACTGTCTCCATGCAGCAATCAGGTGAACTAACATGGCAAGATAGTTGGGTTCGGCGAAAATTAGCGCATGTTTTATGGGTTCCGATCGAGGCTGACAGTGACATTCCTTTAGCTGAACGTTATATTGGCCAAGCATGGTTATGGCAACCTAATTCAGAACAACAAGGAATTTTAGAGCGAGATTGGAACGAATTAATGGATCGTGTTGTATTAGGTGGTCAGGCTGACATTAGCGCAAAACAAGGTGAATATTTACAAATCAGACCCAAGGCGGCGAATAGTCGTGTTGTTGCGACAGGTGTTTCAATAAGTGGTGAGGCTGAATATATTAATCCAAAAGGATTTTATTTGAGAACAATCTTTACTAAACAATTATTGGCTCAACAAATAGACTAATTAATTTGTTATAATTAACACTAATAAGTATAAGGAAATAGTGAGAACATAATGCGAAAATTAAATGGATTAATCGTTGATGGTGATGAGTCATTCCGACGAACTACTCGATTATTACTAGAGCGAGCAGGCTTTACTGTTGAAGAGGTACCTTCAGGTTATGAAGGTCTTGAAAAGGCAAAACAACAACGTTTCACCTTAGTGTGCTGTGGTTACCGACTCCCAGATATTGCAGGAAGTGACTTTTGTAGCAAAATAAGGGAGGTAGCAGGCTATGACTTTTCAGCGGTGCTGGTATTTGCACAAGAAGATAATGGCAGTATGCTTAAACAAGTATTACTTGCGGGCGCGACCGATATCTTTAACAAAGATGACGTAGAAGAACTTAAAGCCTATTTACACCGTTTTGTTGAACGTGAGCAACGCCAGTTAACAGGGCGTGTACTCTTTGTTGAAGACTCACGGGTGTTGCAAGAGATCATCATTGATTTACTCACTGATATGGGGCTTGATGTTGATGCCTATACACATGGCGAGGAGGCATGGGCAGCCTTCGAGAAAAGCCAGTATGATCTGGTGATTACCGATATTATGTTAGAAGGCACCATGAGTGGTATTGCATTGGTGAGAAAGATAAGGAACTTACAAAATGAAGAGGGCGATATTCCCATTATCGCTACCTCGGGCTTTGATAATTTGTCACGAAAAATTGAATTATTTCATTTGGGCGTTAATGATTACGTGGCAAAACCTATTATAAGAGAAGAATTACGTCAGCGTGTTTTTAACCATATAGTAGGCTATCAAAGTATGGTGGAGCTACGCTCACAGCAACGCTCGCTTTATAGTTTAGCGATGTTAGATGAACTAACCCAACTGTTTAATCGTCATGCATTACGTGAGTTTTCCGCAAAATATTTCAGTGAGGCTACTAGGTTTAAACACAGTTTATCTTTGGCAGTGATGGATATAGATAAATTTAAAGGCATTAATGAATCAGAAGGCTATGCTATTGGCAATCAAGTGCTGGCAACTCTAGGGCCATGGCTAAAACGCTTTATTAGGGATGCGGATTTAGTTGCGCGGTGGAGTGGCGAAGAGTTTGTTTTTTTACTAGCTAATTGTGATAATGGATCGGCTACTTTATTGATGGAGCGTTTACAAAAACAGCTCACTCAACTAAAGCCAGCAAATATTGATATTACCGTGAGTATTGGTATTGCAACCATGGATGTTGGCGACGAACATAACATAAATAGTTTATTTGAACTTGCGGATACGGCGATGTATCAAGCAAAAATGGCAGGTAGAAATTGCGTTAAGGTGTATGAGGATGATATCGATTAGAAAAAACAAGGCATTGTTGTTGAGTTAGCATGAAGATACCATGGCCACCATATTCAAAATCCAGCCATAAAAATTCAGTATCAGGCCAGTGTTCCATCACGGCATAATCACTATTGCCTACTTCTACGAAAAGCAAGCCATTGGCAGTTAAAAAATTAGCTGCGTGAACTAAGATCTCTTCAACTAAAGCAAGCCCATTATTTCCAGCCTCGAGCGCTGATTTTGGCTCATGATTATATTCTGTGGGCAAGGTAGCCATTTCTTCTGCGCCAACATAAGGAGGGTTACTAACGATAAGATCATATTTTTGATCTGATAGCGCTTGCCATAAATCAGATTTAATAGTGTGTACTTGATGGTCTAAGCTATGTTTGTTGATATTAATATTGGCAACATCAAGTGCATCTTGGCTAATATCAACAGCATCAACCTGTGCATTAGCAAATACGCTGGCACAAGCAATTGCAATGCATCCACTGCCAGTACATAAATCAACAATACGATTTACTGAATCGGGATCTTGTAGCCACGGAGAAAATTGCTCTGTAATTAATTCAGCAAAAGGAGAGCGGGGGATGAGTACCCGTTCATCAACATAAAAAGGCATGCCTGCAAACCAGGCTTCCTGAGTTAGGTAAGCTACCGGTACTCGGTCAGTTATGCGGCGATAAACCTGTTTAGCAATAAGCTGTTTTTCTGAATGGCTTAGCCGTGCACTGGCAAATAGTTCCGAGAACTCGGTGACAGGCAAATGCAGACTATGTAATATTAGTTGTAAAGCATCATTAAAGGCATCAGCATTACCATGACCATAGTATAACTCAGCACGGTTGAATTGCGATGTTGTCCAGCGTAGTACATCACGGAGCGTATCCATCTCCTCAATAATCGTGCGCTCAATATGGGTCATTTAGGGAGGCTCTGAATAAGATATGAGCTCATAACTTGTGCTGTGATATATCAACAAAATGACCAGCAATTGCAGCAGCGGCAGCCATTGCTGGGCTGACCAAATGGGTGCGGCCCCCTAAGCCTTGGCGACCTTCAAAGTTGCGATTTGATGTGGAAGCACAATGTTCACCTGATTCAAGGCGATCGGCATTCATTGCTAAACACATCGAACAACCGGGATCGCGCCATTCAAAGCCTGCATTAATGAAGATCTTATCTAAACCTTCTTGTTCGGCTTGTGCCTTAACCAAGCCAGAGCCGGGCACAACTAAGGCTTGCTTTAAACTTGCTGCAACTTTTCCGCCTCTAATTGCTGCTGCTGCTTGGCGTAGATCTTCTATGCGAGAATTAGTACATGAGCCAATAAATACACGGTCAAGTGGAATATCAGTAATGTTTTGATTTGCATTCAAGCCCATATAGTTTAGTGCTTTCTCCATGCCATCACGTTTCACCAAATCCGCTTCATCAGCGGGGTTGGGCACGGTAGCATCAACAGCAACTACCATTTCAGGTGAAGTTCCCCAAGTTACTTGAGGTTTTATTTTTGTAGCATCTAATACAATAGTTTTATCAAAAATAGCACCGTTATCACTATGTAGATCTTGCCAAGCAGTAACGGCTTTGTCCCAATTCTCGCCAGTAGGCGCAAAAGGACGGCCGCGTAAATAGTCTATGGTGATATCATCTACAGCGATAATGCCCGCACGTGCGCCGCCCTCAATGGTCATATTGCACACGGTCATACGACCTTCCATAGTTAATGCTTTAATAGCTTCACCGGCAAACTCAATGGTGTAGCCTGTACCGCCTGCCGTACCTAATTCACCGATAATCGCTAATACGATATCTTTGGCGGTAACGCCCTCTTTAACCTGACCATCTACACGAACCAACATATTGTTAGCTTTTTTCTGTATCAAGCATTGAGTCACCATCACATGTTCTACTTCAGAGGTGCCGATACCAAAAGCAAGAGCACCGAAAGCACCATGTGTTGAGGTGTGAGAATCGCCACAGACAACTGTCATTCCTGGCAAAGTTGCGCCTTGCTCGGGCCCAACTACATGTACAATACCTTGGCGTATATCAGCGAGATCAAATTCAGTTACACCGAACTCTTTACAATTTTTATCCAAGGTTTCGACTTGAATACGAGAAACAGGATCGCTAATACCTAACTCGCGATTATTAGTCGGCACATTATGATCAGGCGTGGCTAAGATTGAATCAAGTCGGTGAGGTACACGATTTGCTATGCGTAAACCTTCAAACGCTTGTGGCGAAGTGACTTCATGAACAAGCTGGCGATCAATATATAACAAAGTCGTACCATCCTCTTCAGATCGTACAATGTGCTGATCCCATAATTTGTCGTAAAGTGTTTTAGCTATTGTCATGATTGGTAATATTTTGTATTTGTATAATGTGCATATTATACCCCTAATAGTGAAGCACCACAGAGACACGGAGCTCACAGAGGAAAAATAAACATAAAAAACTCTGTGCTCTTTGTGTCTCTGTGGTGAATAATTACAGGCAAAAAAAAACGAGTAGTCCAAAGACTACTCGTTTTTTCAGTTTACCAGGAAAGTAATTATTCCATATTTGCGTGACGCTGTCTCATTTCTTCTTCTGCAATACCGCGCTCATGGATTAGATGAGACACCATTGCTTCTAAGAAAATAAGTGTTGATAATTCAAACATAGTGCCCATAGGCATACCCTTGGTAGGAGTAAAACTGTCATCATTACCAACTTGAATTGTTTGATCCGCTAAATCACCAATTGTCGAGCTGGATTTTGAACAAATCAAAACCACTTTAGCGCCTTCAGATTTGGCTTTATTAGTGAATGAAACAAGTTGAGTTGTTTCACCTGACCCCGAGATAACGATTAATAAATCGCCGTCACGGATACTGGGTGTGCTAATCTCGCCTTGAACAAATACTTCATAACCACTATGCATCAATCTCATCCCTAGGAAGTTGCCAACCAGTTTTGAGCGACCTGCACCTGTAATAAAGATGCGCTTGGCATCATCACACATTGAAACTAATGTAGTTTCTAATGAATCATCAGTAGAACCAAGGATATTTGTAATTTTATTTAACAGTAGATCACGATGCATTGTAATATTCCTTATGCTGCGTCAACTAGAGCGCGCAATTCTTTAGCTGAATCAGCTGGAGAATCTGCACCGTAGATAGCCGCGCCAACAACAACAATTGCAGCGCCAGCTTGAACTGTGCCTTGGATTGTGTCTTTGTTGATACCACCAGCAACAGAGATTTTAACATCTAAGCCAAGACCAGCAATTAATGCTAAGTCAGCAAAAGGTGTTTGACCTGCAGCTTGAGCGTCAAGACCAGTGTGAACACCGATGATTTGAGCGCCGTTTGCAGCTGCTTCTTTAGCAACAGCAGCTTTATCTTCAACACCGATTAAATCGACTTGAGCTTCAGCACTATTAGCATTAGCAGCTTTAATTACGCCATTAACTGTAGCAGTATCAGCAGCACCTAGAACAGTACAGATATCACCACCCGCTTCAAAGAAAGGTGTTGATTCATATTCACCTGCATCCATAGTTTTAAGATCAACTAAGATTTTTTTGTCAGGGTGTGCAGCTTTTAATGCTTTAACAAGTTTAAGGCCGTTATATTTGATACAAGGTGTACCGATTTCTAGAATGTCAACGTATGGCGCAACTGATTCTGCTAAAGCCATAGTTGCGTCAAAGTCTAGAGAATCTAGAGCCATTTGGATTTGTGCCATGTTTACATACTCCTAAAGTAGTAGATTTAATGAGACCGGTGTACCCGTCGTCTTTTCGCCATGCCTGCGTTAAAAATAGTTTTAAAATGCTCATTTACACTAGTAAACTGCGCTTTTTCAACTGTTTTTGCCTTGTCCTGACCAAAAATACTTATCGTACAAAAGCCTGTTATTTTAGTACACGTTAACTACGCGACTTGGAACTATAATTCAGAAGCCGGATCAATGTCAATCCATTGCTCCGTCTCTGAGGATATCAGCCCAACCAAATAAAATATTATAGTTAGGTTGACAAATTTTACTGCATGGTAATTTAAGTGAAATTAAGCTTCAATTTCAGCTAAACGATTTGCAAGTAATTCTTCAAGCACTTCTAATGCTTTAGCAAAGCCATCAATACCTTCAGCCAGTTTTTCAGTAGCCATAGGATCTGCCGCATGCATTTTTTCAAATGTTGCTTTATCTAGCTTGAGTTTTTCAATATCCAGTGCTTTAGCTTGTTCAACAGATAATTTACGAGGTAAATCACCCTCGGTTGATTGCAATTCATCAAGCAGTGATGGCGCAATTGTTAATAAGTCAACACCTGCTAATTCAGTGATTTCACCCAGGTTGCGGAAGCTTGCCCCCATGACCTCGGTATCGTAATCGAACTTTTTAAAGTAGTTGTAAATTTCTGTGACTGATACTACACCTGGATCTTCATTTGAAGGATAAGAATCACGCCCAGTGTCTTTTTTGTACCAATCGAGGATCCGACCTACGAATGGTGAAATCAGTGTTATGCCATTTTCAGCACAGGCAACTGCTTGGTGTAAACCAAATACTAAGGTTACGTTGGTGTGAATGCCTTCTTTCTCAAGTACTTTTGCTGCTTGAATACCCTCCCAAGTAGCTGCAATTTTGATTAAGATCCGTTCGCGTGATACACCGGCGGTCTCATATTGAGCGATTAGGTCGCGCCCTTTTTCAATAGTAGCTTCAGTATCGAAAGATAAACGTGCATCAACTTCAGTAGAAACGCGTTTCGGTACGATTTCAAGAATTTTCAAGCCAAATGATACCGCTAAGCGATCAAAAGCTAAGGTAACAACATCAGCAGATGATGCACCGGCACCTACCGTTTCGCGGGCGCTTTTAAGTGTGTTATCGACAATGCTTTGATATTCAGGCATTTGCGCTGCCGCAGTAATTAATGACGGGTTAGTGGTTGCATCACGTGGAGTAAATTGTTCGATTGCAGCAATATTGCCTGTGTCAGCAACAACAACGGTCATACTTTTAAGTTGTTCAAGTAAGTTTGCCATAGTTAGAGATACCTTCCTAATATGTGAGTTAATGTTAGGCCGTATCCATCAAAAGCGGATGAACTTGCCAAAAACATAGGATCTACGAGTTAGCTATTATTACGGATGTATTGTTCAACACCAGTAAGTGGCTTGGTAGATGTTTGGTTACGAATGTATGCTTCCACAGATGTAACTGGTTTTGAGCCTGCTTGAATGTAGGCTTCAACGCCTGTTAAGCTTGATGCGGCGGCAGCTTGGTTACGGATGTAACGTTCAACGCCCGTCAAACCATCGTTAGTTGATGAGGTATTACTAGACGTAACTTGATCAGAGTCCGATGAAAACAAACCACCAAAAAAGCTACAGATTGAAGCAATAAAACCTTTGTTTTCCATGATAATACCTCTAATATTTGTATGGAACCAATATTTCCAAGTAACAGTATTTTCTTGGAAATATAGTTATATATTTATGTCGACTATGTACGCTTGTACTAGGAGCTTGTCCGAGAATAGAGGATCTACTGCGGAAAAGCTGAATTTGGC
>CAYTAM010000024.1:0-9417 GCA_964435685.1 uncultured Methylophaga sp.
CTCCATCCGTGGAGATAAACAACTATTACCGCTCATTTCGAAGAAGTTTGGAACTATTTTATCTCAGCCTAAATTCAACCAGACTTATTCAGAGCTTCCTTAAGTGATTTGGGTATAATAGTACGTTTATTTCCATTCTAATTTAATTGGTAAAGCAGAAATTAATTATGAACAACCCTTCAGACTCAGACATAAACACACAGAAGTTACCCGAACATAAGCCACGTCCAATGATTGATCTGTTGGTGAGTATTGTTATTCCTTCTGTTATTTTGATGAAATTCAGTGGTGATGATGCTTTGGGTGCTACTACTGCATTGGTTTTAGCGCTTGCTTTTCCACTGGGCTGGGGACTATTTGAGCGAGTTAAATATCGAAAAAATAACTTTATTGCACTGTTGGGTTTAATTAGTATATTACTTACTGGAGGCATTGGTCTTTTAGAGCTAGACACAAAATGGTTGGCGATAAAAGAGGCTGCTATTCCAGGGCTTATTGGTATCGGGGTGCTTATTTCTACACGAACCCGCTATCCACTGATAAAAACCCTGCTTTATAATCCGACAATGATGAATGTCGATAAAATCAAACAAAAACTTGATGAGCTAGGTAATACGGTTGCCTTTGAAAACCGTCTATTAAAAGCCACATACTTTCTCAGCAGCACCTTTTTCTTTTCTTCCGTTATGAATTATATTCTTGCTCGCTCGATTGTCACTAGCCCAGCTGGTAGCACAGCTTTTAACGAAGAGCTTGGGCGATTGACTTTGTTGAGCTATCCGGTTATTGCCATTCCATCGATGATTATGATGATGGCTATATTTTATTATTTATGGCGCACGATTCATGGCATGACCGAGCTTAGCCTGGAAGAAATATTTCCTCAATTAAAAGAAGATGATGGTTGAATTTTATCACCAAGGTGTAGCTATCATTACAATGTAAGTATGGTGCATCAGATACAAAGAACTTAAAAAAGGCTAAAAAGACCTGTTTTTTGTTATTAACTCACACTCACTCACTACAAGGGTAGGCCTTTTCCAGCTCTTTAAAAATGGTCTCAATAGCCTGATCAGCAGTAATTTTTTCATTGGTATGATTCTTATTTAAATATGCAACCAATTGATTTGTGGTCAGAAGTGGTGTGTTACAGAAGATCTCATTGATACCCTGAATTTCTCCTGAATCCAGCTTTTTTTGATACTCAGATAATCGGTAAGCCAGTTCTGAAAGCCATGATAATTGTTGCATTTCATTGGCGATATCAATCTGAAATTTTGCCTCGGTAGAGCTTTCTTCCGCATAGCTATGGAAAGAGGAAAATAACAAAAAAACTGCGATCATAGTCATAGGGCGTGTGTTGATTATTTTATTGAATTGCATTAATAGTCTCCAGAAATACTTCAGCATCAATCGGTTGGCACATATCAAGTATAGATAATACATTATCTGGCAATTTACTCAAATGGGTTTCATTAATAATTTGCTTAACCATTAATAGTGCATTAGGGTGCATACTGAAATGTTCTAGCCCCATCGCTAGTAATAGTCGAGTGAATTTAGGATCCCCCGCCATTTCACCGCACATTGACACAGGGATATTATGCTTTCTTCCTGCCGTTAAAGTCATATGAATCAATCTTAACACGGCGGGGTGCAGTGGGTCATAGAGATAATTGACTTCATCATCAATACGGTCAACTGCAAGGGTGTATTGGATTAGATCATTGGTGCCAATTGATAAAAAATCGACTTGTTGAGCAAACATTTCGGCACAAATGGCACTGGCGGGTACCTCAATCATTACCCCCGTTTCAATATGAGGATCGTAGTCTAAGCCTTCGTTATCAAGTTCATTTTTACAGATGCTAAGCATACGATGCGCTTGTGTGAGTTCTGGTAAGTTTGAAATCATTGGAAACATGATTTTTATTTTACCGAATGCTGAAGCGCGCAGTATTGCTCGCAATTGGGTACGGAACATGGCGGGATGATTAAGGCATAGCCGAATGGCACGTAAGCCGAGAGCCGGATTGATTGCTGTTTGGCTTTGGTTGCGTCCTCCATCAACTGTTTTATCAGCACCTAAATCGACTGTTCTTATGGTAACGGGTTGCTTATTCATTCCTTCAACGACATTACGGTAGGCCGCTAACTGTTCTTCTTCTTCTGGTGGGATCACTCGGTTCATATAGAGAAATTCGGTACGGTACAGACCTATGCCCTGAGCACCGGCATTACTGATAACACTAAGATCTTCTGCTTGCTCGGCATTGGCGAGCAGGGTGATTGCTATGCCTTCACGTGTTTGGCTAGGCTGTGATTTATAGCGGCTGAGCTCTGCTATATGTTTAGTAAAGGCCTTGCTACGCTGTTGGTATTCTGTGATAGTAGCTGCATTGGCATTGGCGATTAGAATACCAGTTTCACCATCGATAATCAGCGGTTCATTATCTTGAATATAACGGCGAACAGATTTGACACCGACAATGGCAGGAATACCTAAGCTACGGGCTAAGATGGTGGTATGTGATGTAGTACCACCATGTTCGGTAACAAAGGCCGCAATGCCTTGATGCTGCATTAACATGGTATCAGCAGGTGTTAGATCTTCGGCAATAATGATGTGATCTTTTAAACGACCATCGGGTATTTCATGAGTAGCTACATCTGCATCGGCTAAAAAGCGGTGAATACGATTGACCACATGGTCAACATCATCACGGCGAGTACGTAGGTATGGATCATCCATTTCATTGAAGACATTGATCAGTGCATCGCGCTGTAATTGCAGCGCCCATTCGGCATTGCAACGGCGTGTCTGGATCATCTCAATTGGAATAGTCGTAAGCGAGGAGTCATTGAGCATTAATAAATGAGTATTAATGAATGCCGCAACATCTGTAGGTGCATTACTTGGAATGCTATCTCTAATGGAGCGTAGTTGTTGTCGTGCTTGTTCGGTGGCATTTACTAGGCGATCAATTTCTTGATCGATGCTAAAAGCAGGGATCAGATATTCACGGATATCAGGTTGGTTGTGAAGCAGGATATGGGCTCGCCCAATAGCGATGCCGCGCGATACTCCGATCCCTTGTAGTTCGAGGGTCACTCGTCTTCTCCAAAGAAGTCATTAATGAGTGCTTCAAGTGTATCTATTGCTTGCTGTTCATTTTTGCCATCAGCAGTGATGATAATTTCACTATTTTTTGCTGCGGCAAGCATAATCATACCCATAATGCTTTTGCCGTTAACGGTTCGATCGTTGCGGCTGACTTGGATTTCTGCTTCAAATGCAGCAGCAGTAGTTACAAATACTGCCGCTGCTCGTGCGTGTAAGCCTAGTTTATTGATAATAGTGATGGTACGCTCAATCATTGTTTATACCCAGTATGATGACAACGCACAACACCTTCTTGGCCACCGCTTAATGCTTTTTGTTCAAGTTCATCAAGATTGAGACTGGGATAGTTTAATACTCGAATAAGCATCGGTAAGTTGATCCCAGCCACAATACGCACATCATCACGGTCGGAAACAATGCAAGCAATATTACTAGGTGTTGAGCCAAACATATCCGTTAAAATAAGAATGCCCTGACCTTGATCTAATTCAGTGAGGATCCGATCCAATTTAACTTGAACCGTGTCAGGTTGGTCGTTAATTTCAATTGAGAGTACTTTTGTGGGTAATGGGCAGCATGACAGCATTTGCCGAGCGGTATTGATAAGTTCCGTACCAATTTGGTTGTGGGAAATTAATAGGATCCCTACAGTCATGAAAGTACTCTATATTTGTGGATCATTATGTGTTTCCATTTGTATTTGTTGGCGTTGGCTCAATGTCTCGGCGGCGGTATTATAGTGAGTCTGCATGTTTAACCAAGTGTTTATGCGATTATATACTGTGGCGGGGCTACTAATATCTAAGATGAGCATGGGAAAGGATTGCTCACAGACAGTATATGTCTCTGCTGCCACAGATAGTGCACTAGCGGATATTGGATTTTCTTGTAAGCGGATAATATAATGTAATTGAATACTAGCTTGCCATGCTGATGCATTAAATATATCTGTTAGCGAAATAACACCAAGCTCACGGGTGTGCAGTAAGCCTGCAAGCATCGATGGGCAGTGACCAATTACTGATAAGGTACCATTTGTTTTAAAGTCGACACAATCATCGGCGATTAGGCGATGACCCTGGTGTAAAAAATCCAATGCTACGCTGCTTTTTCCGATCCCAGCTTGACCGATAATCAACACACCATAGCCAGAAATATTTAATAACACGCCATGGTGACTTTCTACGTGATCAATAAAACGGTTATCAGCTGACATTAGTAGCAATGCTCTTTAGTCATCGTCAATGGCAAGTAATAAATCAAACATTTTGTCAGGATCACTGGTTTCTCGTATTGATTGACAAATTTTTGGGTCGCGAAATATTGTAGCTAATCGAGCCAAGTGCTTTAGGTGGTGGCCATCATCATCTTCTGGTACCAGTAGACCAAAGACAATATCAACTTTTTGATTGTCTGTCGCATCATAGTCAATAGGCATTTCTAAGGTCATCATTGCCGCAATAGTGTGGGTAATACTAGGGACACGGGCGTGGGGGATAGCCACGCCCTTGCCTAAACCTGTGCTACCCAAACGCTCTCGATCGAACAATGCATCGAATATAGCATCTGCTGAAATTAGACCGGTATTTTCAGCCAAGAGGTGACTTATTTTTTCGATAAGCTTTTTTTTGCTAGACGCAGAGACTTGGCAATGAATATTATCAGCGTTTACCAGTAGAGTAGCAATTAACATAGTTTTTCTCTTTAGCCTGCGTTGTGTTTCATTTGTGCCCCATCAGCTTGATGATGGTTGTTGATTTTATCTTTATGCTTGATGATTTGACGATCAAGTTTTGATACTAAACGTTCAATAGCAGTATACATATTTTCATTTTCATCTGATGCGAATAAATCCGCACCACTTACATGGACAGTAGCTTCAGCTTTTTGGCGTTGTTTTTCAACAGATAGAATGACATGTACGTTGGTCATACGATCGAAATGACGCGTTAGTTTTTCAAATTTATTATTTACATGATCACGAAGACTGTCTGTAATTTCAATATGTTGTCCACTTAAATTTAATTGCATAGTATTTAGCTCCTAGGTTAGTGAGAACTGGTTTATACCAGTCGTTTTCGTTCATTAGAAGGTGGTATCATTAATGTTTCACGGTATTTTGCAATAGTTCTACGTGCAACATTAATGCCTTGATCACCAATAATATCAGCAATTTTATTATCACTGAGAGGTTTTCTTGGGTTTTCTGCAGCCACTAATTTCTTGATAATTGCACGGATAGCAGTGGCAGAGCATTCTCCTCCAGAATCAGTGCCAACATGACTTGAAAAAAAGTATTTTAATTCATAAATACCACGAGGAGTATGAAGATATTTTCGTGTAGTGACACGCGAGATAGTTGATTCGTGCATGTCAACCTCTTCAGCAATATCATGCAATACTAGCGGACGCATAGCCTCATCGCCATGATCTAAAAAATCTCTTTGTCGCTCAACAATAGCGGTTGAAACTTTAAGTAGTGTTTCGTTGCGGCTTTGTAGACTTTTTAAAAACCAGCGTGCTTCTTGCAAATTATTTTTTAAATACACATTGTCGGCGCTATTATCGGCACGTTTTATCATCTGAGCGTAATGCTGTGCTACTTGCAAACGGGGTACGTTATTTGGATTAAGCGATAACTGCCAGCGACCATGTATTTTCTGGGTGTAAACGTCGGGCACAATATATTCAGTATTTTCGACATGAATTTGACTGCCAGGTCTTGGGTTGAGCAATTGAATGGTGCGGACAAGATCGGTGAGTTGTTCCTCAGTTATTTTTAGTGTGCGTTTAATTTGAGCATAATCACGCTTAGCCAGTGTATCAAGATGATGGTCGATTAAGGTGGCGAGCAAATCAATATTTTCTAAATCATTAGTTTTATATTGTTTAAGCTGAATCAATAAACACTCACGAAGATCGCGGGCTGCCACACCCACGGGATCAAAATGTTGAATTCGATGTAATACCGCTTCGATTTCATCCAGTTCAATTTCATTATCTTCATCGGCTAAACTTTGGTGGATATCTGCTATTGACGCTTTTAGATAGCCATCATTTTCAATCGAGTCAATAATGATGGTGGCAATGACTTGTTCAGTATTAGAAAAAGGGGTCAACCGTAGTTGCCATAGCAAATGTTCTTGTAGTGAATCACTGCTACGGTCTTCATTGTCCCGTTCAATTGCGGGTGCACTTATCTGGCTAGATGTGATGGCGGTCCCAGTGGGTTGATCAAAGGTATCTTGCCACTCGCTATCGGTAGGTAATTCATCAGGGATATTGGAATTTTCCAGCTGACTAGCATCTGGATTCTCAGCTGCAATTTGCTGTTCTTCAGTTTTGCCTTCAGCAGCATTGTCATTAAATTCAAAGTCTTCTTCGACTTCAAGTAGTGGATTAGTTTCCATTACTTGTTGAATTTCAGCTTGTAGTTCGAGTGATGAAAGTTGCAATAAACGGATTGCTTGTTGCAACTGCGGGGTCATCGATAGGCTTTGGCCTACACGTAGCTGTAATGATGGTTTCACAAGTGTTTCAGGTAAAGCATATTGATCATGGAGCTATCATAGCGCAAAGATCATGCCATTGACTATATTTTCATGACTTTTTTCATAAAATGAGATTTTTTGCACAGTTTTGGATTGTTAGAACACTTTTGTAGCTGTTGCTTTAAAGCTTAAGTAAACTGTACTTCCTAAGCTTAAGCCAAGCTGTGTAAGTGATTCAGTGCTAATGAGCACATGGAATAACTCGCCGCAGTCAACAATGAGCCGGATAGTATCGGCTTCTTCAGCGATAAGTGTTAATCGCCCATTGAAGCAGTTGCGCATGCTGGACTCTAATGGATCTTTAGAAATAATAATTTCATTAGGATCAATGGCAATATTATGAGCCTTACCCATATCAGATGTTGTGTGAATTTTGAGATTGCCAGTATTAAAAATATGATCTTGCAGCGTACCATGGAAAAGGTTAATGAGTGGGCTAGAGCTTAGCTTGCCATTAATAAGGTTTATAGCGGTATCAGCCAAAGCCAAACCTTGTAGGCGATTATGCGTTGAAAAGATAACCGTTTTATTGGGCTGTTGACTAAAGTGATGAATAAGCTTTTCAAGCTGCTGAAAATGATGTTGATCTAAATGTGAAAAAGGCTCATCTAGCAATAAAATATCAGGTTGATAAGCAATAGCTCGTGCAATAGCAGTACGTTTTAATTCGCCACCTGATAATGTTGTTGTTGATTGCTCGGCAAGATCCCCTAAATTGACTTGTGCAAGCGCTATTTGAGTTAGCGTTTTATGATGTTGTGATTCAATACCCTGCAACTTAAGAGCAAGCATAATATTATCCGTTACCGAACCTTGTAACAATAAGGGATGTTGCGATACATAGCCTATTGATTGTCGCTGTTTTGCTGACAAAGGCGAGGAGACGTGATGTCCGTCTAATAGAATATGCCCTGCGCTTGCCTTAGCAATGAAAGCGAGTAAATTAAGCAGGGTTGATTTGCCTGCGCCATTGTCACCTAGCAGGGCGATACAGGTATTTTTAGCCAATGAAAGTTCAGGGATATCAAGCACACAGCGTTGTTGATAATTTACCTTAATATTAGTTAATTGATAGGCTGCAGTCATCGTTGTAACCAAGACAGCGCAAAATTAACCATAAAGGCAATGATTAATAATAATAATCCTAGTGCTAAGCCAGTTTCAAATTCTCCCTTACTGGTTTCTAGCGCAATCGCTGTGGTCATAGTACGGGTGAACCCTTCAATATTACCGCCGAGCATCATCGCCGCACCAACTTCACCGATGGCTCGACCAAAACCGGTAATAATGGCCGCTAAAATTGCAAAGCGTGTTTGTTTGGCAACATGGACTGCTAAGGAAATTGGCTTAGCACCAAGACTGATTAAGGTTGGTACTAGCCGTGGATCAGCAGATGATACTGCAGTAATGGTTAAGTTGGTCATAATCGGAAAAATCAGTAAGGCTTGGGCAATGATGATTGCTGTTGGGGTGTAGAGCAATTCAAAATGACCGAGCGGTCCTAAGCGACTAAATAACCCGTATAGTAGCAAGCCAATAACAACGGTTGGCATCGCCATTAGCGTGTTGAGAATATGTTGAATAAAGCGTTTACCAACAAAACAATTTAATGCCATAGCGATGCCGGCGGGAATAGCTAGGCCTGCCGCTATTAATGATGCAATCAATGAAATTGAAACAGAGGTAAATGCTATTTGATAAATAGCCAGATCAAACGAAAAGAGAAGTTGTAATGCAGCAGCGAGTGAGTCAGAAAAATAGCTCATATCGACATTCCATCACTCCCGCATGTTTTAAGCGGGAGTCTAGTCTGCTTGCCATAGAACCCCGATAAAAGCTCTTGGGGATGACCGCATACTACCAATACTAGTGATGAATGCTTAATCAACAAGGCCTAAACGCTGACAAATAGTCAGAGTAGGATCAACACGATTCATCGTGTAGAAATGCAGTCCGGGCACGCCAGATTCAATCAGTTTTTCGGTGAACCCTGTCAGAAAATCAAGGGTGAACGCTTGTAATGATTCGGTATCATCATGGCAACCTTCAAGGCGTTTACGCAGCCAGCGAGGAATTTCCGCACCACAACCATCTGAAAAACGAGCCAACTGAAAAAAGTTATTAATCGGCATAATGCCTGGGATGATCGGTATCTCAATCCCCGCTTTTTGACAGCGTTCAACAAAATAGAGGTAGGCATCTACATTGTAGAAATACTGGGTTAACGCACTATCAGCACCGGCATCCACTTTACGTTTAAAGTTATCTAAATCAGCTTGGGCGGAATCTGCTTGTGGATGTACTTCTGGGTAGCATGCAACTTCAATGGTGAAATGGTCGCCGGTCTCTTTGCGGATAAAGTCAATTAATTCATTGGCGTAGCGAAAATCACCAGGATCGCGCATGCCTGAGGGTAAATCGCCTCGCAAAGCAACGATACGGCGAATATTATTAGCTTTAAAGGTTTGTAATAGTTCTTTGATATTGTCAGTGGTGGAGCCTACGCAAGATAAATGCGGTGCAGCATCAATACCTGTTGTTGCACTTGCTTGTTGAATAGCTATTACTGCATCAAGGGTATTATCTTGTGTTGAGCCACCAGCACCAAAGGTCACGGAATAAAACTCAGGTTTTAGCGGCACAAGTTTTTCACGAACATTACGCATATTGGCTATTCCCTTATCCGATTTGGGTGGGAAGAATTCGCAGCTAATAGTGAGTTGTTTAGTCATATGTTTAAGA
>CAYTAM010000024.1:9517-12310 GCA_964435685.1 uncultured Methylophaga sp.
GCACCAATTCTACCTAAATGCAGTCGTGCTACCTTTTCATCTAATGATTTTGGCAGTACATATACTTCATTTTTGTAGGTGTCACTATTTTCCCACAACTCAATTTGAGCCATCACTTGATTAGTAAATGAAGCAGACATCACAAAACTAGGGTGGCCAGTAGCGCAACCTAAGTTCACTAAACGACCTTCAGCTAATAGTGTAATACGCTTGCCATCAGGGAAGATAATATGGTCAACTTGATCTTTAATATTGACCCACTCATATTGACGTAGTGACGCCACATCAATTTCACTGTCAAAGTGACCAATATTACAAACAATGGCTTCATTTTGCATTGCTTTCATATGATTATGGTTGATCACATTGACATTACCGGTAGTCGTTACAAAAATATCACCTATGCTAGCGACATCATCCATATTAACTACGCGGTAACCTTCCATTGAAGCTTGTAATGCACAGATAGGATCGATTTCGGTCACCATTACTGTTGCCCCCATGCCTTTAAATGCTTGTGCACAGCCTTTACCTACATCACCATAACCTAACACCACACAGATTTTACCGGCAATCATCACGTCTGTAGCGCGCTTGATACCGTCTAAAAGTGATTCACGACAGCCGTATAAGTTGTCAAATTTAGACTTTGTTACTGAATCGTTGACGTTGATAGCTGGTACTTTCAAAGAGCCGTCTTTCATCATTTCATATAAACGGTGTACGCCCGTTGTGGTTTCTTCTGACAAGCCTTTAACATCGGTTAATAATTCAGGATAGTCATCATGCATGATTTGGGTTAAATCACCACCATCATCCAAAATTAAGTTTGGATGCCAGTTGTCCGGGCCGAAAATAGTTTGTTTAATACACCAAATGGCTTCTTCGTCAGTTTCACCTTTCCAAGCAAATACAGGAATACCTTGAACAGCAATAGCCGCCGCCGCTTGGTCTTGAGTTGAGAAAATATTACAAGAAGACCAGCGAATTTCAGCGCCTAAATCAATTAATGTTTCGATTAATACCGCTGTTTGAATGGTCATATGAAGACAGCCCGCTATGCGTGCGCCTGCTAGTGGCTTCTTGCCCGCATATTCTTCACGAATAGCCATTAAACCAGGCATTTCAGTTTCAGCAATTTTAATTTCTTTTGCGCCCCATTCAGCTAGGCTGATGTCAGCGACTTTGTAATCAGGTGTTAGGTTTTCAATGGTCATTTGTTTGTGTCCTTAAAAATATATTAATAAACCTTTGTACGATAAGTATTTTTCATCAGGACAAGGCAAAAATAGTTGAAAAAGCGCAGTTTACTAGTGTAAATGAGCATTTTGAAATTATTTTTAACGCAGGCATGGTGGAAAAGATGACTCGTTCAATGGTCTTATTTGATGCCTGCGGCATCACGTAATGTGTCGGCTAAATCAGTGCGTTCCCAGGTGAAGTCAGGATCTTCACGACCAAAGTGACCGTATGCTGCAGTGGCTTGATAAATCGGCCGGATTAAATCGAGCATTTTAACTAGACCTACTGGGCGTAAGTCAAAATGTTCGTGTACTAAAGCAACAAGCTTATCATTAGAGATTATACCCGTACCAAATGTATCTATGCTGATAGAGGTTGGGTCGGCAACACCAATGGCGTAAGAAACTTGAATTTCACAGCGATCCGCTAAACCAGCGGCCACAATATTCTTAGCAACATAACGACCTGCATAAGCAGCGCTACGATCTACCTTTGAAGGATCCTTGCCTGAAAATGCACCACCACCATGGCGTGCCATGCCACCATAAGTATCAACAATAATCTTACGACCCGTTAAACCGGCATCGCCAACAGGGCCGCCAATAATAAATTGACCGGTTGGATTGATGTGAAATTGTGTCTCTTTGTTTATCCATTCTGCGGGAAGTGTCGGTTGAATGATAACTTCCATTACCGCTTCTTGTAGATCTTTTAATGACACCTCAGGATTATGTTGTGTTGAAAGAACAACGGCATCAATACCAACAGGCTTACCATTCTCATAAACAAATGTGACTTGGCTTTTTGCATCGGGGCGCAGCCAAGGAAGCGTACCATTTTTACGTACTTGTGCTTGACGCTTCACTAAGCGATGTGCATAGGTAATAGGTGCAGGCATTAATACATCGGTTTCATTGCTGGCATAACCAAACATTAAACCTTGGTCGCCAGCGCCTTGTTGCTCAGGCGTCGAACGGTCAACACCTTGTGCAATATCAACGGATTGTTTACCAATTAGTGACATTACGGCACAGGTTTCGCCATCAAAGCCAACATCGGAACTATTGTAACCAATATCTGTGATAGTTTTACGTACGATGTCTTCTAGATCTACCCATGCAGAAGTAGTAATTTCACCGGCAACAATTGCCGCACCTGTTTTGATCAGTGTTTCACAGGCGACGCGCGCATTAGGATCTTGACGAAGGATTTCATCTAAAATCGCATCAGAGATCTGATCGGCGACTTTATCTGGGTGGCCTTCTGATACTGATTCAGAGGTGAAAATAAAATTATTACTCATAAACAAAAGCCTCATTACTTGAATGATGGACTAGATAGTTGGAGTGTTGTACAAGCACAAGGTCCATTACTATCCAGTTTCCTGTTAATAATGAACGCGGTTATATTTGGGATCTGAATAAGCCTAGCAGGGTAGGATCCCTGGCGCAGCGTTCCTTATTCAATTTGTCGTATATTCTAAGCGATATACTGAAAAAAACAAGTATATACCCAAACAACTTGGAAATAGATGATTCAGCAAGAGAAGAA
>CAYTAM010000025.1:0-9622 GCA_964435685.1 uncultured Methylophaga sp.
CAACTCCATTTATACGCCAAGTTAATTGTTTCTGCACAGGCATAGGCACCATGCCCTTTCACTACAGTGACTTTGTGATCGCTTAGCTTTGCTGCAACTGCACTGGGGGATAATTCAACATATTTATCGTAGGGGATGGTAATAACAGGTACTACGGGAAAATAATATTGGCCCTCAAAATCTTCGGGCGCAAAGTCATCACCCTTTAAGGTCATTGCAACTATATGTGGACCATGGCTATGAATAACTGCTCGGGCGACTGGATTTTGTTGATAGACTTGAATATGCAATGGTGCGTCTAATGATGCGCCTTCTTCCATTGCACCATCAATATGACATCTCACTAAATCATCTGCTTGTAAGGTATCAGCACAACAACCTGTGGGGGTTATCCACACTTCATCATACCAACGAAATGAGGCATTGCCGCTATGTGAGTCATTGCAGCCGTATTGCCTTAACCAACGATAATGTTCAACCAGTTGCTGCTTCAGCTGTTGTCGATTCTTCAACTACTTCTTCCTCAAGCTGATTAGTAATATGTTGTAACCATCTTGCTGCCTGATTACGTTGGTTTGCAAACCCCACCGCTTGCTTAAATGCTTGTTTTGCTTGTGGCAGATTATTCAAGTGGAACTGCGTCATGCCTAATAGTAAAAATGCTTGTCCTGCTTGATCCCCATCCAGTTTATTGGCACTTTTTGATAGCACCTCTACTGCGAGCTTCCAGCGTTCAAGATCAAATAGCACTCGTCCATATTTTAAATCTGCTCGTCCACTATTATCGAGTGTTGTAATGCGTTTTAATACCTCGGCTGCTTTTTCTGTCTCTTTTGCAGCCAACCAGCTATCGGCAAGTGCATTCAAATTTTTCACATTGGTTGTTATCACGCCGTCATTCATGCCTGTTTTTAACATTTGGGCAGACTTGTAGGGAATATTCAAATATCGGTACATAGCAATCAAGTTCATTAATGTTGTGGTATCACCCAATTCTAATCGCTGTGCTAACACCCTTACCGATAAAGCGCTGAATTCTCTATTTTGCTGTAGATACAGACCTGCTAGTTGATTCCAATACATTTTTTTACTTGGGTAACGCACTATCAACGTTTCTAATACATTAATGGCTGATTTATATTGTTTCAGTTCTATATGTGCTGATAGTAGTACTTGGTACCATGTTTCTTTGGCTGGCTTAGCACCCTTAATCGCAATGCTAATATGGCGGATAGCTCCCTGATATTGTTTTACCCGATAATAAGCACTTGCCAATAAAACATGGGCATTATTCGGTGGTGATTGTTCTGTGCTAAACCATTCTTCTAATAATGCGATACCTTTTTTATATTGCCCATCTGCTAGTAATAGCTGACCTAGGTTATAGCGTAGATCATGACTGACTTTTTCAGGCAATGCATTTGAGTCGAGTGCTTTTTGGAATAAATCACTGGCTTTTTTATATTGCTGTTGAGATGCATATAAATAGCCCAGTGTTTGTTGCGCTACAGCCATTTCATAAGAATTCGCTTCAAGCTGACCCAATAATGATTTTAATTTGGTTTCTGCGGCATTATTTTTATTTTCAGTCATTAAATCTTGCGCTTTGCTGAGTACTTTATAGGTTTTTTCAGTGAGCAAATACTCATTATCTGCCGCCAACACTATCGGGCTTACACATAATAGCAGTAAGCTAAATAAGGATATTTTAAAAAAAGAAAAAGGCATTATTATTGTGTCAACTTAAATTCAATTTCTTGGGTGGCTTGGCGTTCTACCGGTTTACCATCAACCACTTGTGGTCTAAATTTCCACTTCAATATTGCTTTGGTAGCGGCAGCATTGAATACTTTGTTGGTGGAGTTCACCACCACGGGATCGCGTACCCCTCCGGTCGCTGTAATAATAAATGTAACCGTTACCGAGCCTTCAAGCCCACGCCGTGCTGCAGCACGGGGATAGCGTGGCGGGATCCTGACCAAAGGCATCACCTCGCCATCCATTACCGGAGCAGCCGGATCCGGAGCCGGTGCTACCGCTTTAGGCTGGACCGAAAAATCACCCAGATAAGGTCCACCTGCAATATTTAATGGTACATCAATCCGCGGAATATTAAGTTGTGGAGTGGGCGGTGTTTTCGGTTTTGTTGCCTGTGGTGCCGGTGCTTTTGGCGGTGGTGGTGGCTTTTTAGGCGGTGGCGGCTTTTTAGGAAGCTCACGCTTTTTTATTTCGATCCTGTCTTCACGTTTTAGCCGCACAAAATCTAACAGTTGAATATCTTCTGTCACCATGCGTTCAATTTTTTTTGCCGAAGTCATATTATACATTACCGCAAACAAACCAAAATTAACTATAAACGCTAAAAATAAACCTATCGCTAAACGCATGCTTGCTTTTATTCCCGCTCTGCAGCAATTGAAACGCTGGCAACGCCGGCTAAGCGTGCTTGATCCATCACTTCAATCAATAGACCTGTTTTAGATTCTTTATCCGCTAAAATAATCACAGAACCTTCTGGGTTTTCAGCATGTAAACGTTCAACATTGGCGCGCACAGCACGGCGATCCACTTGTCGTTTATCTATCCACACTTCACCATTCGCTTTAATTGCAATTAATATATTAGCTTGTTCTTTTTTCACCGCTGTTTTTGCTGATGGACGGCTGATATCTACCCCTGTTTCTTTAACAAAGGAAGTAGTCACAATAAAGAATATTAATAAGATGAATACCATATCAATAAGTGGTGTCATATTAACTTCTGCAATGCCGCCACTTTGTCGACGTGAATGTCTGGTTCTCATGTCAGTATTTTCCCTTTAGTCTCGTCGCAATGCATCGGCAGTATTTTCTATTGTGCGTGCAACACGTTGCTCAAGCTGAGTACTGAAATACATGCCAGATAAGGCCGTCAATAAGCCACCCATTGTGGTAAGCAATGCTATCGAAATACCACCCGCCATACCGCGTGCATTACCCGTACCAAATACCGTCAACACATCAAAGGTCTGGATCATGCCATCGACTGTCCCTAATAGACCTAACATAGGCAAGACCATAACCAAGGTACGAATGGGCATTAAATATTGTTTTAATGCCGCTGCAGTTTGAGCAATCATGCCGCGACGGATTTGTTGTGCATACCAGCTAGATCGTTCTGTTCGTTGCCGCCACGTGCCAATCACTTTTGCTACTTCTTTGGGATGTGTAAAAAAAACATAGATGTAACGTTCTGCAATCATCGCCCACATAATGATCGATGCAATTAAAATAATCAGTAACACCATGCCACCATCTTCCAATAGTAGCTGAATACCGAAAAGATTACTGTTGAATAGATCCATGACTTTCTGCGTTCTGTGCCACCAATGCTGAGCTTTCTTCATCTAGAATTTGTACTAGACGATTACTTTTACTGGATATTGCACTATGGATCAACATAATAGGGATGGCTACTGCCAAGCCTAATTGTGTTGTAACTAATGCTTGTGAAATACCGCCTGACATTAATTTAGGATCACCAGTGCCAAACAAAGTAATGGATTGGAATGTTTCAATCATGCCTGACACTGTGCCCAATAAGCCTAACATCGGCGCGATGGCCGCAATAATCGCCAATGTCATAATACCACGTTCAATTTTAGGGATTTCTCGTAAAATAGCTTCATCTAATTTTAATGACAAGGTTTCCACATCTTGCAAGCCTGTTTCACTATATACCGATAAGATGCGACCTAACGGGTTTTTCAAGCTCACTTCGGTAGTTTTTTGTTGTGCCGCTACGCCACGACCCACAACGGTTAATGAAATAAAGCGTAGTAGCGCGATGAATAAACCAATCGCGCCTAAAATAAGTATAATATAACCAATCCAACCGCCTTGTTGGATCCGCTCTTTCAGATCAGGCGCTTGCACTAATAATGCTAAGATAGCACCGCGTGTTGGATCAACAACAACAGGCTGTAATCCCGAATCCGCCCCAGCCTTTTCAAAATCAATAACCATTTGACGTAAACGATCAACTGGTTGACGACCTAATTCAACTAAACTGCCTGTTTCAGGTAAATAGCGCAGGAATTTACCGGCACTAAAAGCAGTAAACACACCTACTCTCGTGACTTGTTTTTCTACCACCAAGCCTTCTGCAGTAATCACCGGCACAGAAAACTGGACAACTTTTGCTGACTCCGTCATTTCCTCTTGCAATAACAACCAAAAATCACGTAACTCTTCAATCGTGGGCTGCTGTTTTCGCTCGGCTAACAGCGTTAAAAACTCACCGCGATCCGGTTTCTGAGCTGAGGTCATTGAGCTTTCCAATATGCTACGGCTATCGTTTGCCACTTGACGGACAGTACCAAATAATTCGCCCAATGCACCTGATTTTTCTTGTAATAACGCTTCTTTTTCAGCCAAGACTTTCTCTTGTTGCTGAAAATTTAAGTTCAGTAATGTTGTTCTACGCTCTTGCTCTGCTAATTGTGTGTTAGCTTGTGCCAATAAGTTTTCTTGTTTATCACGTGCGACAACAAATGCTGCTTCACGTTTTTTATTTTGTTGTTGCTCTAATACACTTTCACGCTTCACCTGCTCTAATAACTCATCTAAATTTTTTGGCTTTTCTGCTGCTTGCAGTGAGGGTAATGCTAGTAGACTTATCAACAATGTTGAGATAACCAGTTTCATTGTGCCACCTCCGCTGTTTGCGTTGGTAACACTAATAAATCAGGTGGCAGTTGTCTTTTAGCTACCTTTAGCCCCTTCTCAATTGCTTGGCGATATTGATCATCCAGCCGCTGCCATTGATTGTTATTCCAGATCCCTGCTTCTTGGCTATCTAATGTTAGATAATACAAACTCACTCGACCGATACGAAGAAAATCAACGGTTCGCGTACCCTCATCCATAGTCAAATCACCTTGATACGCCTCAATAGTACGGCCATATTCTATTTCAACTTGATAGGCTTCTAAAATCCGACGGTATTTCTCAGCAATGGTAACATCAGCACGTTCCATCAGCACGTGTAATTGCGCAATGCGCTGTTCACGCTCATCAGGTAAGAAGGGGATATCCAGTTCAACAAAACGGGTCATCGACTCAATCATTTTCAGCATGAGTGGCACAATCTCTCGCTGCGTATTCTCTATATTCAATAACTGTTCATCCATTGAGCTCAGTTCTTTTTTTTGTGATGTTACTAATTTATCAAGTTGGTCATTATACGTTCGTAAACTATCGGTCTGTCGTAATACCTCACGATATTCAGCCACCATATCTCGTGTTTCATTGGATAAGTTATCAACTTTTTGCTGTGATTTTTGAGCTGCAACATCTGTTTTTACTTGGGTGTCAATTGCATGTTCAAGGCTGTCAGACAATGTGGGGAGTGGCGTAGATAAGGTTAGTACTGCTATCAAGCCCAGTGCTTTGTTGCCGTTAATTCTCTTCATTATTTTTCCATTTCTTAATAGCGAGATTAAGCTCTTTCTAAATAATGAACTTAATGTGACATCTTAGCAAGAGAACTTAGTTAATGAAATAGCTAATAAGAATTATTCTTGATTAAGTTCAAAAAAAGGCCAGACATCAGGTCTGGCCTAAACCTTCAACGTTGAAGGAGAGAGAAATAATAAGTTTGGAAGCTGAATTCCTATAACTTGTTACATAGAATACAGAATGCAAACTTATTTTAAATGAGTGACTTATCCCGATAATTCAGGAAATCTTTCCCACTTCTTACTAAGGTTATGTTCATATCGCAGTTTATACTGATAAGACTAACTTGATAAGCCGTGACTAATTGCAAACCGCATTAATTCAGCCGTTTTGCTAATTGCAAGTTTGCTTTTAATTTGAGTCAGATTATTGGCGACTGTTTTATAGCTAATGCCCAATACGCCTGACATTTCGGTCATGCTTCTGCCCTCACCTAGCAAACGCAATATTTCTAATTCACGCCGAGATAAATCACTTAATGCGCTTGTTCCCGCACCAATATTTAGCATTGCTAATTGCTGAGCGACATCCGGGCTTAAATACGTTTTCCCCGCTAATACATCCTCTACAGCTTCAACCAAATGGTCTGCGGCATTATTTTTAGTGATATAGCCTTTCGCACCCGCTTGCATTGCACGAGAGGCAAAAACGGGATCTTCATGCATGCTAAACATTAATACCTTGGCATTTTCACGGTTTGCACGAATACGACGCAATACTTCTAACCCACCTATTCCCGGCAAGGTTATATCTAACAACACCATGTCAGGGTAGATTTCTTGAAACATACGATAGCCTTCTTCACCTGTTTCAGCTTCGATAACTTTCACCGCAGGGATTTTCATGATTAATTGGCGACACCCTGCACGCACAATAGGATGATCATCGACCACTAAAATAGTTGTATTTTGTTTCATTGCTTGTATCCGTTATCATTCAATTTGTTATTTTCTAGTGCCTATAAATGGATGAGCTGGCAAGGCATATTATCAACGCAATAGACTCTATTGCTTGATAATATAACACAGCCAACACATTCAGAATGGGCGCTGAAAATCTGCAAATTGAGTGATAACGGTTACACATCATCCCCTAACGGTATTAATACACGTACTTGCAGTCCTCGCCCTTCTTCTGTATCAAATGCAATTCGCCCGCCCAGTGCAGAAACACGTTCTCGCATACCAATTAAACCAAAACCTCGAACGGCATCAGACTTTAGTCCAATACCATTATCTGTTACGGTAACCTTTAGTGTTTGTGAGTCCAACTTCATTTCTACTCGAACATGGCTCGCCTGCGCATGGCGAACACAGTTAGTGGTACATTCCTGAACAATGCGATAAACTGTGACTTGCACAGTATCCGCTAAATCATGAAATTTCCCTACAAAATCCCATTCCCAATCTATTTCTGGTTGCCTATCACGCCAACTACGCAACATATCACGTAAAGCATCGGCCAAGCCTAAATCATCTAATGTCATCGGTCTTAATCGGCTTAGCATCTTGCGTACTAAGCTTTGAATATGTGTAGTTATCGTTTTAACTGAATCTACTTTTTGTTGTAGCTCCGGCAACAAATGTTCACCTGCTATACGCTCCATATCTGCTAAATCAACACGTACTCCAAACAAACAGGGTGCTAATTCATCATGTAGCTCGCGTGATAACTCCCTGCGTTCCGTCTCTTGTAACATTAACATGTTTTTGGCTAAATCATGGTTCTCTACCATCGTTTTTTCCATAACATATACCATATGATTAAAACGAATTTGAATCGCTGATAACTCTTTCACTACTGATGTTTCTACTTTCGCAGAAAAATCTCCCTTTTCTAATTGACCTAACGCATATTCTAACTGCTGCAATGGTCTCAACCCTTGCCTTAAAGCCATATATACTAATGCTACAATCAATACTAGAAAAAATGAGCCCAATAAAAACAGCACATGCACATCACGCCACACTTCGGTAACCTCATCACTAGGGTCGGCCTCAACAACTAAATAACCATAAGCTATACTACCTTTAGTAATTAATCGCCTAAATGTAACGGCTTCGGGCTCCATCACTTTAATAAACCAATCCGGCGCCTCAGGTTTAGAGCTAAATTTTGCATTTGCTTCTTGACCAATTAAAGGTTGACCGTGCATATCTTCAAACCACGCCCGAATATGCCGCGTATCACGTACACTGTTCACAATTAAGGTTAATCGCTCACCTATATCGTTGGAAAAACGTAAGGTGGGTAGCGTATTAATCAATAACCCTTTGGCTAACTGGGTACTTGATTCCATTTCTGCCGCCAATGCTTGTCTGGCATTTTTAACCATAAAATACCCTGCCACAACAAAGTTGATTAACAATATAATGGTCACAATAACTACTATTCGAAATTTTAAACTCATAATGGGTCGGTATTTTCTCTTAGATAAGCTAGAATTATCGCACAAAATAGAATCCAACTTTCAGGAAAGCAATATGCAAAGCAATTACGAACTTTTTTCTCAGGCTCAACAGCATATACCTGGTGGCGTAAATTCACCTGTTCGCGCTTTTCATGGTGTTGGTGGCGATCCCATCTTTTTCCGTTCTGGCAAAGGTGCTTGGCTCACCGATGAAGAAGGTAAGCGCTATATTGATTATATTGGCTCTTGGGGGCCAATGATTTTGGGTCATGCTGATGCTAATGTCATTAGCGCCGTGCAAGCTGCTGCAGCAAAAAGCTTAGGCTTTGGCGCACCCACATCTATTGAAATTGAAATGGCAGAAACCCTATGTCGACTCGTACCATCGATGGAATTAGTGCGCATGGTCAGTTCGGGTACAGAAGCTACCATGAGTGCGATTCGTCTTGCTCGCGGCTTCACAGAACGCGACAAAATTGTTAAATTTGAAGGTTGTTACCACGGCCATGCCGATTCACTATTAGTTAAAGCTGGTTCGGGCGCACTAACACTGGGCGTGCCTTCTTCTGCTGGCGTTCCCGCTTCATTAGCGGAGCATACCTTAACCTTGGTTTACAACGATCTTGATTCTGTTCGTGACTGTTTTGCTGAGCTAGCTGACCAAATTGCTTGTATTATTGTTGAGCCCGTTGCCGGCAATATGAACTGCATTCCTCCGCAAGATGGCTTTTTGCAAGGCCTTCGTGAAATTTGCGACCAATCCGGTGCTGTGCTTATTTTTGATGAAGTGATGACGGGATTCCGAGTTGCTTTAGGTGGCGCACAACAATATTATGATGTGAAACCAGATCTAACTACTTTAGGAAAAGTGGTGGGTGGCGGTTTGCCAGTAGGTGCATTTGGAGGCAAACGTGAGGTGATGGAATGTATCGCACCACTCGGCCCTGTATATCAGGCAGGCACCTTATCGGGTAATCCCGTTGCCATGGCGGCTGGTTTAGCTACACTAGCAGGTGTTCAAGCCCCTGATTTCCACAAAAAGTTGAGTGCGACAGCTAAAAAATTAGTAACAGGGCTAAAAGAACGAGCTGATAAAGCCGGTATACCGCTCGCTATAAATCAAGTGGGGGGAATGTTTGGCGTATTTTTTACTGAGGGAGATAAAATAACCAGTTTTGAGCAAGTGGTTGCTTGTGATCAAGCGCGTTTCAAAAAATTCTTTCACGGTATGCTTGAACAAGGTGTTTACCTTGCCCCCTCTTCTTATGAGGCCGGTTTTGTATCAGCGGCACACGGTGATGCTGAAATTCAGGCCACATTAGATGCGGCTGAAAAAGTGTTTGCAACACTTTAAAATGCTAAAAACAACGCTTCTAATGATCTGGTTAGTTTTGCTAATAGCAATGCCCGTAAGCTCGTGGTTGATCGTCAATAACAAAATTAACTTTACTTATCCTCTTTTAATATCGTCATTATCCCTCCCCTATTTGATATTGCTATTATCGTTATATGTCTTTAGTCGAACACCGTCACCATTTCGTAAAATCCACCATAGCTTTGTCCTATTAACATTTTTCATTTCATTGGCTTTTGTCTATAAATTCACTTTTCATGGGGGAGAGCAAGGTGGCGTGGGTGCATACCTTTTAATCTATAGTGTAGGCGCAGCTTATCTCTGTTTTATCAGTTTATTTTTATTTGCATTAGTCATTAA
>CAYTAM010000025.1:9722-12174 GCA_964435685.1 uncultured Methylophaga sp.
TGCACATCAATAAATGTCCTGTGGTAGTGCCTGAAAGCACGCTTAACGATACAGCCGCAGAGCGGCTTGATATAGATCGTGATCTACATTATCAGCACCTCAAAATGCTTAATGAAGCAGGTGATTTAACTAAAAAAATTAATGAGATCTTCACCAAACCCGATTATGAAACCATTGATGATCCCGATGCCGCATTATACGGAGGTGGATTTTTTAGTGATAATGATAAACGAAAAATGGAGCTGATCCGAAACGCTGAGCCAGAACATTTAGCTACCATGTCCGTACCCTTTGATGACCCACGTTTGCCCGAGATGTTATTCCGCTATCGCGCCCGCAATTGGTCAGAAAGTTTATCTAATGAAGAAAAAATGCAATGGCAGCAATATAGACAACAACGACTCACAGATGAAGGGAATGAGAAAATACTTACCCTACCCCGCTATTTTAAAGCGATTTCAGCTAGCCAAACAAGTGAACTCAGCCCAGAACAAACTAAAGTATTAAATGAATTAAAAGCATATGGACAGCAAATTGAGCAGCAAATCAAACCCAATAATGTGTAACATTGTCCCTAATTAAGAGGTTATTATGAAATACTTAATATTTGTATTGTTAATTTTTCCACTTTCAGTAAACGCCTATGAACATACAGTGGAAATTGATATTTCAAAGTGTGCCGAACAATCCTGTTTCAGTGTATTTCAGGAAACATTTAATGCCTCCGATCATTTAAAAATAGTCGCATGGGCAGATATAACGGATACATTGGACAAAGGTCAGCCTAGCTTCTATCCACTATTTAATGTGTACAATACCAGCACTGCTACCGTTGACTTAGAAATAGGCATGCAATTACTCGATGAAAACCGCGCTATTCTTATTCAAAAAGTTGATGAAACAAGTTTTACACCTTATGACGAATCCGAATCACAATACAAAATATATCGGTCATTAAATGCCTCTGATTTGACTGATGATATGTTGAGTAACACTCGGTTTATTACTATTATTGTTAACCATAAATAACAATATTCATGCCTTCGTCCATTGTTCTTAGCACCCTCAATGCCCGCTATATGCATACCGCTTTTGGTTTGCGTTATCTCTATGCCAATATGGGTGTTCTACAAAATCAAACAACAATCATTGAATTCACTATTCAACAATTACCCATCAATATTGTTGAAAAATTATTAGAGAGAAAACCCAAGATAATTGGTTTAAGTGTCTATATTTGGAATATTGAAGAAGTCAGCAAAACAGTGGCAATGCTTAAACAAATTGCACCCGATGTACTGATTGTTTTAGGTGGGCCAGAAGTAAGTCACCACCCCGATGTGCCTAATGTTACCGATCTCGCTAACTATGTTATTTCTGGGGCTGGAGAAGTGAGTTTCCCTCATTTATGTCAACAATTATTAACCAACGTTCGGCCAGATAATAAATTTATTGAAGGCAAAATACAGCCACTTGATGAAATAGCGCTACCTTATGAATATTATAGTGACGAGGATATCCGCACTCGTTTAATTTATGTTGAAGCCTCGCGCGGTTGTCCGTTTAAATGTGAATTTTGTTTATCGGCTTTAGACAAAACGGTAACGGCCTTTCCTCTCAACCCTTTTTTTGAGGAAATGGAAAAATTACTACGGCGTGGTGTGCGTAATTTTAAATTTATCGATCGTACTTTTAATCTTAAAATCAGCACCAGCGTAGCTATTTTAGAGTTTTTTTTAGAACGCATGACAGATGATTTGTACCTACATTTTGAAGTGGTGCCTGATAATCTTCCCGAAAAACTCAAAGAAATTTTACAGCGTTTTCCTGCTAACAGTTTGCAATTTGAAATTGGCGTTCAGACTTTTGATGCTGATATTCAAAAACTTATTAGCCGTAAGCAAAATAATGACAAAACCAAAGCCAATATTGTTTGGCTACGAGAAAATACCGGTGCACATTTACACACCGATCTTATTTTTGGTTTGCCGAGCGACACTTTAGATAATTTCGGTCATAGTTTTGACCAACTTATTGCTCTTAATCCCCATGAAATCCAAATGGGTATCTTGAAGCGCCTTCGTGGCGCACCGCTCAATCGTCATAATGAAAAGTACCAACTTCGCTATAATCCTGAAGCGCCGTACAATATTCTAAGCACCAAAGATATTAGGTTTAGTGAAATGCAACGCGTTAATCGCTTCGCTCGTTATTGGGATATGATTGGCAATTCAGGACGTTTTTCTAATACCTTGCCATTGATTTTAGCCGACCAAGCTTTTGAACGCTTTATGCGCTTATCCGATCAATTACATCGACTCGCAGGTAGCTCTTGGAAAATAGCACTAAAACGTTTATTTGAACTTATTTACATAATCCTGACTGACCATTTTTCTCTATCAATAGAAAGCGTAAAACAAGCCTTATCTTTAGATTATAGCCGTACAAAACT
>CAYTAM010000026.1:0-12134 GCA_964435685.1 uncultured Methylophaga sp.
GTTTGCATGGGCAATATTTGTCGCTCACCCACTGCCGAAGGCGTATTTAATAGCGTTATAGCAGATAAAGGTACAGCGGATCAATTTGTAGTTGATTCTGCTGGCACACACGCCTATCATGTAGGTGAACCCTCTGATCCTCGTGCACAACAAACCGCAAAAAGACGCGGTGTTGATTTATCAAAAATTCGTGCTCGTAAAGTTAACGCTAATGATTTTGAACATTTTGATCATGTTTTAGCAATGGATGCTGATAACTATCATATGTTATTAGTAGCAAGCCCTGAACAGTATCATCATAAAATCGCTTTATTTTTGGATTATGCCTCCAATAGTAGCGAACAAGATGTACCTGATCCCTATTATGGTGGTGCTAATGGTTTTGAGCATGTCTTTGACTTGGTTGAAGATGCTTCTCAGGGATTTTATCAAACCGTTATGAAACAAAGGTAACAAAACACCTCCTATCAACTAACTAGAACGGTAGCATTTACCGTCATTTACTCGAATAAAAAAGGCATTTCCGTGTTCCATAAGCTTCAGTTTAACCCCTCCTCGATCGCATCACTGATGCTGTTATTATCACTTTTTATATTTCCGCAACTCGCATTTGCAGGCAGTGATAATGTTGCTTTATTAGACTTAACAACACATTGGGTCGGTTATGCCTCATTAGCTGTTTTTATCTTGGCTTACATACTGGTTATTGCTGAAGAAAAAATTCATCTCCGCAAATCAAAACCGGTCATTATTGCCGCCGGTATTATTTGGGCAATGATTGCTGCCATTTATGCTGGCCAAGATGATCCCGCATTCCATCACACTGCAGAAATAATGATTCGTCATAATTTATTAGAGTATGCAGAGCTATTTTTATTTCTATTAGTAGCCATGACGTATATCAATACGATGGGCGAACGCGGTATATTTGATACGCTTCGTAGTTGGCTAGTCAATAAGGGTTTCTCTTTAAGAACTATTTTCTGGTTGACAGGCATACTCGCGTTTTTTATTTCCCCTATTGCTGATAACCTAACAACTGCATTATTAATGGCAACCGTTATCATGGCAGTGGGCGGTACAAATCATAAATTTATTGCCATCGCCTGTATTAATATTGTGGTTGCCGCTAATGCCGGTGGCGCATTCAGCCCGTTTGGCGATATTACCACTCTCATGGTATGGCAAAAAGGTGTGGTTGAGTTCCAACAATTTTTTGTATTATTTGCACCTTCTGTAGTCAATTGGCTGGTGCCTGCTGTAATTATGTCCTGTTTTGTTGCTAATGAGTTACCGCAAGCAACTACAGAAAGCGCCATCTTAAAGAAAGGTGCATTTATTGTTGTTTTGTTATTTCTCCTGACCATTACAATGGCCGCTTCTGCCCATGTTTTCTTACACTTACCCCCGGTTATTGGCATGATGACAGGCTTAGGGCTATTAAAAGTATATGGCTACTTTCTTAGCATGCAGGATAGGCTAACCTTCAAGGAAATAGCGTATGGCGGCAAAGCTACATTAGCCATTGAAGGCATGGAGCAGCGCAATCAATCCTTCAATGTTTTTCAACAATTAGAGCGTGCTGAGTGGGATACCCTGATGTTTTTCTACGGCATTATCCTGTGTGTAGGTGGGCTAGGCACGATTGGTTATCTCGCCATCGGTTCTGACTTAATGTATATCGGCATGGGCACCACTAATGCTAATATTTTAGTGGGGCTGTTATCCGCCGTTATCGATAATATTCCCGTGATGTTTGCTGTGCTATCAATGATGCCCGCTATGGATACTGGGCAATGGTTATTGGTTACACTTACTGCTGGTGTCGGTGGCTCCTTACTCTCAATTGGCTCGGCAGCAGGTGTTGCTGTAATGGGGCAAGCCCGTGGTATCTATACCTTTATGGTACATCTAAAATGGATCTGGGCAATTGCATTAGGCTATGCTGCTAGTATTTGGACACATCTATGGTTAAATGCACACTTATTCGATAATATTGCTATTGTCACCCCGTAATCGGAATACTGTGAAATCGGCAGATTCATTAACTATGGGTATTTACCCATAGTTTGCTTTATGATCTATCGGGACTTGACATCTAATAAAATAGATTGAGATCTCTTAAAAATAAAGCCGTAACACCGTTTCGGCAATACATGCCGATCTTGTACTGTTTTCAATTTCAATTGTTATTTCGCGCACCACTTCTAAGCCACGCTTCATTGGCACCAATTTTATGATCCGCGCCCGCGCTCTAATACGCTTGCCAACTTTAACCGGAAAAGGAAATATCACCCGGTTAAGGCCATAATTCACCACCATTTTCGCCTCAGGAAAAATATTTTTCTTGGGATCGACGCTTTCTGTCAACAGAGGAATCAATGCTAGTGTTAAAAACCCATGGGCAATAGTTGTCTTAAAAGGCGATTGTTGTTTGGCACGTTCTGGATCAATATGGATCCACTGCTGATCCCCAGTTACTTTGGCAAAGTTATCAATGCCTGATTGTTCTACCGTATACCAATCGCCTACAAATGTTTCCTCGCCTAATTGTTCATTAAGACGTAAATAAACGGTATTCAAAACATCATTATTTTCTAATAATTCAGCATATTCATCATATTCATCATGAAAATAATCAAAAAAAGTAAAATACTGACCCAGAGGTAACAGTGGATTAAAATCAACGATCTTTTTATTAACAAGCTCTGGAAAATGACGCATGGTTGAGCCAAACTTATCGACCAAACCATCGAAGGATCCAACTATACCAGAGTAGAAATCTTTTTCTTTCATAAGTGTTATCCCTAAATTTGACCTTACATCATCAAACATCCTTAATATGGCATTTTAATGGTTATCTGGCAATAGCGATTATTCAAACATAGCCGAAAATGGTACTAACAGGTAGAATATCTGTTTAAGTTTTCTTTAGGTATAAAATTTCATGCTGTATAGCACCGATGATTTGCGTATTGCTGGCGTGCAAGAAGTTCTGCCTCCCACTGAATTACATCAACAGTATCCGATCAGCGATCAGGCTTCTGCAACAGTATTTAATGCGCGCAATATCACCCAAAAAATAGTACACGGTGATGATGACCGCTTAATTGTTATTATCGGCCCCTGCTCTATTCATGATCCTGCTGCTGCGCGTGAATATGCTGGGCTTCTAAAGCCACTAATTGAAGAATTAAAAGATGACTTGCACATTATCATGCGGGTTTATTTTGAAAAACCACGCTCGGTGGTAGGTTGGAAAGGTTTGATTAATGATCCCTACCTAGATGGCAGTTACAAAATCAATGATGGTCTAGGTATTGCCCGAAAACTATTGCTCGATCTTGCTGAAATGGGCGTGCCTGTTGGCAGTGAATATCTAGACTTGATCAGCCCACAATATATTGCTGATTTAATCTCATGGGGTGCAATCGGCGCACGCACCACCGAAAGTCAATCTCACCGTGAATTAGCTTCTGGATTATCATGCCCGATTGGCTTTAAAAATGCGACAGATGGGGGGCTTCAAATTGCGATTGATGCTTGTATGTCGGCCTCAAAACCCCATCACTTTATGTCACTCACCAAAGCAGGTCATTCAGCCATATTTTCAACCACGGGCAATGCTGATTGTCATGTGATTTTGCGGGGTGGTAAAAAGCCAAATTACAATACCGAAAGCATTCAACAAGTGGCAACTACAATTGGTAGAACGGGACAAAAAGCGCTCTTTATGGTCGATTGTAGTCATGCTAACAGTGGCAAAAGCCATATCCAACAACAAGTGGTTTGTCGTAATGTGGCCCATCAAATTGCCCAAGGTGAAAAACGCATTATGGGCTTAATGCTAGAAAGCAACCTAATTGCTGGCAGACAAAATATTGAAGAAGCTAAGGCATTAGTCTATGGTCAAAGCATTACCGATGCGTGCATAGCTTGGAGTGATAGTGAAGTATTATTACGCGAGCTTGCTGAGGCGGTTGGTAAACGGCGTGAGCAAAGTTAAACCATACTACTCCACACTCTAGGAGGCTGTCCGAGAATAGAGAACCTACTGCAAAATCGATATTTTTGCCCACTTTTCCGAACATTTTCGTTAAATAGCGGGGCTATTCGCCTCAAATGTTCGAAAAACTGGACTAAAAATCTCACATTCGCTACGGCTTCTATTCTCGGACAGCCTCCAAGTTTGGTGAGTATTTTGTAGTTATTATTCGCAAAATTATCAATGCGGTAATAACAAAAATACTTAGTAAGACTTCATTTGCACTATATTCGGCATACCATAAACTTATTAATTCGCCGATCAACACCACAAGTGCAACATCGAGAATAAAACTAACCTTTACCCGCCCAATTAACAAATATGATTGAAATACCCGAATAAGCTCTAACGAGGCCAGAATAATAACTGTATCTTTAATCATTTCTTCTGCCCCATGCGCCCAATTATCAGGGTACGAGTGATACAGACCAAGCAACAAGTTAATAAATCCAGAAGCCATCCAAAGATAAATAGCGACCAGAATAATACCAATAAAAAAGCCTATGATCGTACTGTGTTGCTTATTGGATAGTAGGTATGTTTTATAGGCAGGCTCAGTTATAGTTAAGTTGTCTTTTATCATATTCCATACTCGTCAAATTAGCTAAGATTATAGGGCGCTTATATTTCAAAAGAATGACAGCTTTTAAAAATCTGAATTTAAATCAAAATTAAGCATATATTTTAAGATCCACTAAACACTTTCCCAATATCTATATAATAAAATAATATATAGAGATGCAAAAATCAACCAATTATAAATATAATACTACGAAATTATCCCCAAATGAGCTATACTTATTACTTATAAATTAACGGTATTACACTGAATTTAATATAATACCGTTAAATCCTGATAGATTTAGTAGGTAATTCATGGCAGAGTACGCCCTCATCCTAATTAGCACCATTTTGGTGAATAACATTGTTCTGGTTAAATTTCTAGGCTTATGTCCGTTTATGGGTGTCTCTAGCAAACTAGAAACGGCTATTGGTATGGGATTGGCAACCACCTTTGTTTTAACCTTGTCTTCTATCAGCAGTTATTTAATTAATGAATATTTGCTGGCACCACTAGGACTCGAATTTCTTCGTACCATTAGCTTTATTTTCGTGATTGCTGTTGTAGTGCAATTTACTGAGTTAGTAGTACATAAAACCAGCCCTTTATTATATCAAGTACTGGGGATTTTCTTACCGTTAATTACTACCAATTGTGCAGTACTGGGTGTGGCATTGCTTAATGTTCAAGATGGTAATAATTTTATTGAATCGGGTCTGTATGGTTTTGGTGCTGCCATTGGCTTTTCTCTAGTCTTAGTTATTTTTGCTTCAATGCGCGAGCGAATTGATGTTGCCGATGTGCCTGCGCCTTTTCAAGGTGCTGCCATTGGTTTGATCACTGCTGGTTTAATGTCTATGGCCTTTATGGGCTTTGCTAGCTTGGTATAACATCATGCTAACAGCCATTGTCGCCATCACACTGATGGCACTCTTTTTCGGTCTAGTATTGGGCTATGCGTCTATTCGATTTAAGATCGAAGGTGATCCCGTTGCCGATCAAATCGACAAACTATTACCACAAACCCAATGTGGTCAATGTAGCTTCGCTGGTTGCCGCCCTTATGCAGAAGCCATTGCAGCCGGTGAAGTCGACATTAATCGTTGCCCACCTGGTGGTGAAGCAACTATTCATGCCTTAGCGGATTTACTGCAAGTTGAGGTGATCCCCCTTGATGATGAATGTGGTGAGGAAAAACCCAAAACATTAGCCTTTATTGTTGAAGATCGCTGCATTGGTTGCACATTGTGCATTCAGGCCTGTCCCGTTGATGCGATTTTAGGTGCGGCAAAACAAATGCATACCATTATTACTGATGAATGTACCGGCTGTGAATTATGCGTTCCTCCTTGCCCTGTAGATTGTATTGATATGGTTGAAACCCAAGCTAAGCCAAACACTTGGCGCTGGCCTGATCCTGCTCATCTCGACTTAAAGCTGGGAGATAATCATGACTGAAAAACTTGATTCATTCCCCGGCGGTTTAGTGCTTGATGGCCATAAAGGGCGTTCTACGCAAACCCCTATCCAGCAAACACCGTTGAGTAAAAAACTTATTTTGCCACTACAGCAACATATTGGTGAAGCTTCTGTGCCTATAGTGAATGTTGGCGATAGGGTTTTAAAAGGTCAAAAGATTGCCCGTGCAGAGGGGCATGTCTCAGTATATTTACATGCACCTAGTTCGGGGCTTATCACTGCGATTGATGAGCATCCCATTCCTCACCCATCTGGCTTGTCTGCATTATGTATTAGCCTTGAAACCGATGGTGAAGACCGTTGGATTGAACATCAAGGAACTGCGGACTTTAGCCAATTATCTGAGCATGATATTCGCCAACAGATCCGTGAAGCGGGTATTGTTGGTTTGGGTGGCGCTGGTTTTCCCAGCTACATCAAACTTAATCCCAGCGTACATCATCATGTAGAAACATTGATCTTGAATGGAATTGAATGCGAGCCTTATATCAGCTGCGATGATATGTTGATGCGTGAACGTGCCGAAGGCATTGTTGAGGGCATTGAGATCATGCATTATGCCTTACATGCCAAAAACTGCATTATTGCAATTGAGGATAATAAACCCAAAGCTATTGCTGCTATGGAACAGGCTTTAGCCCAGCATTCTAATCTTAAAAACACCACGATTGTCAGCATACCAACTCGCTACCCAGCAGGTAGTGAAAAGCAATTAATTCAAGTGATAACAGGCAAGCAAGTCCCTAGTGGTGGCTTACCTATTGACTTAGGTATTGTATGTCATAATATCGGCACAACGTATGCTATTGGGCGTGCTATTAAATATGGTGAGCCTCTTATTTCACGCATCGTTACCGTAACAGGTACCGATGTAAAACATGCCGGTAATTTTGAAACCTTATTCGGCACTCCGATGGATGAATTATTAGCATTTTGCAAAACCGAACGCCAAGCCGGAGAACCTTTTATTTTAGGTGGCCCAATGATGGGCTATAACCTTTCTGGTGACCATCTTCCCGTTACTAAAACGGCAAACTGTATTCTAGTCGGTGTTGAAAATGCTGCAGCTGATACCAAACCTTTGCCCTGTATTCGCTGTGGTGAGTGCGCTACCGCATGCCCTGTTAGTCTGTTGCCACAACAACTTTATTGGCATGCACGTGCAAAAGATTTAGACAAAACCGAGGACTACAATCTATTCGATTGTATCGAATGCGGCTGCTGTAGCTATGTTTGCCCTAGTAAAATTCCTTTAGTGCATTATTTCCGTTTTGCTAAAACAGAAATAATGAATCAACAACAGGAAACACTCAAAGCCGATCATGCCCGCATTCGCCATGAAAACCGTCAACAACGGCAACAATTAGAGAAACGCGAAAAAGCAGAACGGCAACATCAGCGCAAAGCAGCGCTCGCTGCCAGCAAAGCTGCAAAAGAAAAACAAGCCGCTGAAAAAACAAGTAACCCTGATAATCTGGAGATTAACTGATGCCATTAAGCCGTTTATCTTCACCTTTTTTATCAGGCACTAACCGAGTCACCTTGCACATGTTGCAATTATTGCTAGCACTGGTGCCGGCAGTGATAGCTATTGTCTATTTCTTTGGTACTAGCGTGATCATTACTATAACATTAGCAGTAGTAGTGGCATTGTTATCTGAAGCATTAATGCTAAAACTACGTAATCGTCCGCTAAAACCATTTTTAACTGATGGCAGTGCGATTGTTACCGCAGTTTTGCTCGCTATCGCCTTACCCCCGTTAGCACCGTGGTGGCTTGTCACTATCGGCATCCTATTTGCCATAATTTTTGCTAAACATCTTTATGGTGGTTTGGGCTATAACCCCTTTAACCCTGCAATGGTGGCCTATGTCGTGTTGTTGATTTCTTTCCCGTTAGAAATGACAACATGGCTACCTGTTGCAACACTAAGTGAACATCAGCTTGACTTCATCTCAACATTTCAAGTAATTTTCACCGGTCAGCTTAGTAATGGCATCAGCATCGACGCACTATCAGGGGCAACGCCTCTTGATGCAATGAAAACACAAATAGGCTTACTACACTCACCCACTGAAATTGTTCAACAGCCTTTATTTGGGCTGTTTGGAGGCAAGGGCTGGGAATGGATCAATGTCATGTTTATTATCGGCGGTTTATATCTGATTTATCGCCGTGTGATTAGCTGGCATATTCCTGTTGCTATGATCGTAATGTTACTCATCATCAGCAGTATCACCTGGTTAATCAATCCTGAAATTACCGGATCACCCCTGTTTCACATGCTAAGTGGGGGCACAATGTTGGGGGCATTTTTTATTGCTACCGATCCTATTACTGCATCCACCACAATTAAAGGACGGATTGTATTCGGTGCGGGTGTGGGATTATTAACCTATATTATTCGTGTCTGGGGAGGCTATCCTGATGGTGTTGCTTTTGCCGTATTATTGATGAATATGCTGGTGCCATTAATTGATTATTATACCCAACCCAAAGTGTATGGGGCAAAATAGTGAACCCAATCCAACGTCATATTATCAAAGTGGGTTTAATGCTCGCAGTGTTTGCGATTGTAGCCACGGGACTGGTGAGTTTCACTGAAATCAATACCCGTGAACAAATAGCAGAAAATCAACGCCAAGCCTTGTTAGCAGCGCTCAATGAGTTGGTTGATAGCTCGCGTTATGATAATGATATTTTAACGGACACGCTATTGCTACCTGCCACCACTGAATTAGCGACCACAGCGCCCACCCAAGTATATCGTGCCCGCAAAAAAGATACGCCCGTTGCCATCGTGCTTACTAGTATCGCACCCGATGGCTATAGCGGTGAGATCAAACTACTTGTCGGTATTTATTATGATGGCAGCCTTGCTGGTGTGCGTGTTATCCAACATAAAGAAACACCGGGATTAGGCGATAAAATAGATGCTAGAAAATCGAATTGGATTTTAGCTTTTAACGGTTTATCACTGCAAAATCCTGTAGAATCACAATGGAAGGTAAAGAAAGATGGGGGTGAGTTTGATCAATTCACTGGCGCTACCATTACGCCACGCGCTGTTGTCACCGCCGTTAAAAATGCCTTACTTTATTTCAAACAGCATCGAGAACAATTATTTGAGATAGCAACTAATGAATGATACATATAACCCCATCGTCCGTGACGGCTTATGGAAAAACAATCCTGCCTTAGTTCAATTATTAGGCTTATGCCCACTGCTTGCTGTCAGCAATACGGTTATTAACGGCTTAGGTCTAGGTCTGGCTACCATTCTGACTTTGGTGGCATCCAATATCATCATTTCGCTACTCCGAAATCATATCCCTGATGAGGCGCGCCTACCTGTTTTTGTGCTAATTATTGCTTCAATCGTGACGATTATTGAGCTTTCAATGAATGCTTGGTTTCACGAACTTTTTCTGATCCTCGGAATTTTCATCCCGTTAATCGTAACTAATTGCGCTATCATCGGTCGTGCCGAAGCCTTTGCCGCACGTAACCCAGTTGGCCCAGCGCTGGTTGATGGCTTGATGATGGGTATTGGATTTACTGTGGTATTAGTGTTGCTGGGTGCGATGCGTGAACTGATTGGCATGGGCACATTATTCAGCGAAGCACACTTAATGTTTGGCGAGGCGGCAAAAAACCTGACCATTACGGTATTTGAAGAGTATCGTGGCTTTTTATTAGCATTATTGCCACCCGGTGCGTTTATTGGCTTAGGATTAATCGTAGCACTAAAAAATGCCATTGATGCACGCCAATCAACTAAACAGGCTGATGTCGCTGTCGAAACCGAAATTGAAGCTGAAGCAGTACCCACTAGCTAATGAATCAAGCCCAAAGACGCGCGTTTTTTGCTAATCTTAAAGCAACAAATCCTGAGCCCACAACTGAGCTTAATTATAATTCAACATTTGAGTTATTGATTGCCGTTATCTTATCGGCACAAGCGACCGACATAGGCGTTAATAAAGCAACAGATAAACTTTACCCCATCGCCAACACACCACAGTCTATTTTAAATTTAGGCGTAGACGGGCTTAAACAATATATAAAAACCATAGGTTTATATAATGGTAAAGCTGAAAATATAATTAAAACCTGTCGCCAACTCATCGAATTACATGATAGCGAAGTGCCCGATGATCGTGAAGCACTTGAGGCCTTACCTGGCGTAGGTCGAAAAACAGCCAATGTTATTCTAAACACCGTTTTCAAGCACCCAGTCATTGCCGTTGATACCCATTTATTTCGGCTTTCAAATCGTACTGGTTTGGCGAAAGGTAAAACGGTGCGTGCTGTTGAAGATAAGCTAATGAAAGTCGTGCCTGATGAGTTTAAACAAGATGCACATCACTGGTTAATTTTGCACGGCCGTTATGTGTGCATTGCTCGAAAACCACAATGTGGCATATGTGTCGTCTCACATTTATGCGATGATTTTCGTCGTCAAAAAAAAGCGGCATAATGTTTGGTCAAAACCGCCAACAATCACGCCAAATGTATCATGATACATGGCAAAAAAAACAAGCTAATGCATCATTATCGGCATTAGAATCAATGATCGCCCAAGTTATCAGCGAACATTCTGAATATCATAAAATATTTAATAGTGATGCCAGCCTAGAACAGGACTATTTTGTTGAAGACGGACAGACTAACCCCTTTCTTTACATGGGTTTACATCTCTCTTTGCATGAACAAATATCAACCGACCGCCCTACCGTAATTCGTGATCTCTATCAGCAATTACGTGCTAAATTCGGCAATACTCATAATGCAGAGCATCAGATGATGGAGTGTTTGACTGAAAGTCTGTGGATCGCCCAACGTAATAAACAAACACCCTCAGAATCTGACTATTTAATAGCATTACAAAAATTAGTGTGAATAATAATTTCACCGCTGATCAACTTATAAAAAACAAGGATAAATTATGAAAGCTTTAGGGTTCAGCAGTAACGATACATCAGCACAATTACTTGAACAATCCACACCACAGGCAACGGGGCATGACTTGCTGATCAAAATTGATGCTATTGCCGTTAACCCCGTTGATACTAAAGTCAAAGCCAGTATTAAAGCCCCCATATCACCCGCTAAAATAGTGGGTTGGGATGCTACAGGCACTGTTGTTGCTATAGGCGATCACGTTGAGTTATTCAAACTGGGTGATAACGTTTTCTATGCCGGCGATATAACTCGTCCTGGTTGTTATGCCAGTCATCAACTGGTTGACGAGCGTATTGTAGGGCATGCGCCTACATCATTATCTGTAACAGAAATAGCTGCTATGCCACTTACCAGTATTACTGCATGGCAAGCATTATTTTCTCGTCTTCGGATCAATAAAAAACACGATGCAGGTAAAAATATCCTTATTATTGGTGGTGCCGGCGGTGTAGGCTCTATCGCTATTCAATTAGCCAAGGTAGTCGCTGGGCTTAATGTGATTGCTACTGCTTCTCGTAGCAGATCGGAACAATGGTGTTATAAGCTAGGTGCGGATCATGTGATCAACCACCATGGCGAGTTAGTGTTGCAGTATCGTACCTTGGGGCTAAACGATCCTGACTATATTTTATGTTTAAATGATACCGATCGTCATTTTGCTGACATGGCTGAGCTTATTGCGCCACAAGGACTTATTTGTAGCATTGTCGGTACACAACAAAAACATAATCTAGACAGTCTAAAATCAAAAAGTGCCGGCTTTGTATGGGAATTTATGTTTACGCGACCTATGTTTAAAACTACAGATCTGATTGACCAGCATCACTTACTAAACACAATCGCACAACTGCTTGATGAAGGAAAATTAATCAGCACATTAAGCGACGTTATTGGCCCGATAACCATAGATAATATTGACCAAGCCCACAATCAATTAGTATCAGGCTCAACTATTGGCAAGCTGGCATTAACTGCAATTAAAGACTAACTAACCTAATAAAATGGTCAGCCCCCGCCCATCATACGCACTAAAAAACCGTAACTTGAATGATAACAGGTATAATTAACTTTTCAGCTGATAG
>CAYTAM010000027.1:0-11679 GCA_964435685.1 uncultured Methylophaga sp.
CTCCCGCTAAAAGCATGCGGGAGTGACGAAAAAGGTAAACCTGCATCTTCAAGTATTTTGGGTATAGCATAATACAAATAGAAAAAATTTACAGAGCAAACAGATCCCGACGAATAATAGTCTCAACTCGATCAGGTCCTGTTGAGACAAGGTCAATCGGCACGCCCGCTAAGCTTTCGACTTTATTGATATACGCCTGAGCATTGGCAGGCAATTTATCAAACTCCGTAATGCCTAAAGTCGATTCACTCCAACCCGGCATATCAATATATTGTGGAACACAACCTTCGAACTCATCGGCACTTAATGGCAATGTCTCAACCACTTTACCATCACGCTGATAAGCGATACATAGGCGAATGGTATCCAGCCCATCTAATACATCAAGCTTTGTCAAACATAGGCCGGTGATGCTATTAATCCAACAAGCGCGATTAAGTGCCACCATATCTAACCAACCACAACGGCGATCACGGCCTGTTGTTGCGCCTACTTCATGACCTTTATCGGCTAAATATTGTCCGATTTCATTTACAGCACCTTCTTCATCAAGCAGTTCTGATGGAAACGGCCCTGCTCCTACGCGAGTTGCATAGGCTTTGGTGATCCCTAATACATAGTCAATATGACGGGGGCCGACACCTGAACCTGCTGCACAACCACCCGCAGTAGTATTTGAAGAAGTTACATAGGGGTAGGTGCCATGATCAATATCTAATAAGGCTCCTTGCGCCCCTTCAAACATTACATTTTCATCCGCTTCATGATATTCCTTGAGTAATTGAGGAATATCAGCAATGAGTGGCAATAGTGCATCACGCATTGCCAATGTCTCATCACGCACTTTTTCAAAACTAACGGGGGCAGATTGATAGTAATTAATTAAGGAGAAATTATGGAATTTTACTACTTCTTCAAGCTTGCTGATGAAACTTTCTTCATCTCTTAAATCACCCAAACGCAAACCACGACGCGCTACTTTATCTTCATAAGCTGGACCAATCCCTCGACCCGTTGTACCTATTGCTGCTTTGCCGCGACGATGTTCACGTGCTTGATCTAAATCAATATGGTATTGCAGGATCAAGGGGCAAGCCGCACTAATTTTAAGACGCTCACCAACGGGGATCCCTTTAGCTTCAAGTTCCGCTATTTCTTTTAGTAAAGCTTCCGGCGACACCACCACACCATTGCCAATCAAACACTGTACATGCTCACGTAAAATTCCGGATGGGATCAAATGCAAAATAGTTGTTTCACCATCAATAACTAAAGTATGACCGGCATTATGACCGCCTTGAAAGCGGACTACGGCTGCAACATTATCGGTTAGCAAGTCAACCAATTTACCTTTACCTTCATCACCCCATTGAGAGCCTATTACTACGATGTTTTTAGCCACAGATTTTTGTCCCTGTTCGCACCACTGCCTTGTGGTCAAATTTATAAATTATTTTGGTAGGTCGTAGAGGACTACTTCACCTTGACTACGTAACTCTGCAATTTTTTGTTGTTGGGCTACATCATCAGACCATTCAACCGTTAACACATTCTGCTGCTCATCATTGTTCGATATTTGACTAGCCATTGCTTTTAAATCTAAGCTAAAGCCTGTTGCTGGTTGAGCATGACCAAAATCTGCACCAATATCATCATAACGACCGCCCATAGCAATCGCTTGTGAGCTGCCTGTTTGATAGGCGGCAAATACCACTCCCGTGTGATAGTGATAGCCACGTAATTCAGCTAAATCAAAATTGATTGCAATATTCGGCAAACGCTTCGCCATTAAATCAGCCATTGTTTGCAGTGTGCTCAATGCCGCTTGAACCTGTTCAGATCCTTTACTTAACACGATCTTCGCTTGTTGCAATATTTCTACACTGCCATTTAACTCAGATAAAACAAGCAACATAGCACGTGATTCATCTGATAATGGATACTCTGCTAATAATTTTGTTATTAATGATAATTCTTTGCGCTGTAAGGCTGAAAACAGTTGTTGCTCTTGCTCAGCATTCAAAGCAGAATCCTTAACAAGACCACGATAGATCCCAACATGGCCAATATCTAATAATAAATCAGTATCAAGATCGGCACTTGCTAATATCTCAATCATCAGCTGCACAATTTCCATATCACTTTCAGAGCCTGCATGTCCGTAGATTTCAGCACCTAATTGGATCGGGTTGCGTGAAGTGCCTTGCCCTTGAGGCAACGTATGTAACACATTACCGATATAACAAAGCCGTAACACGCCCTGATGATCGCGTAAATTATGCGCTGCGATCCGTGCTACTTGTGGTGTCATATCAGCACGAAGCCCTATTAAACGCCCTGACACACGATCAGTCAGTGTAAAGGTTTGTAAGTCAAGTGCCTTGCCTGTGCCTGTTAATAAAGAATCAAGATATTCAACTAAAGGCGGAAAGACTAATTTATAGCCCCAACTTTGCATTTTATCTATCAATTTTCGCCGTAATATCTCTAGTTGCGCTGCTTGCTCAGGCATTAATTCATCAATACCTTCTGGTAGCAACCAACGATCTTGAAGACTCATCTAATTATTTACCCAATAAAGTATAAGTAAGCCCAACGCCATGCAAAACAAGCCTATCATCCGCAACTGCTGATCGTGCATATCAGCCATGTGCAATAATCCACGACGAAATGCCGCAGGATTTAAAAAAGGCATTAGCCCTTCAATCACTAACATTAATGCCGATGCCAACCACAGGCTGTGTATAAACCCACCACTCACAATGTTAATTTATTGTGGTGAACGACTAAAACTCTCGAAGAACTCACCTTTCGGTTCAATAACTAACATATCATCACCATCAAACACGTTTTTATACGCCTCTAAACGGCGGTGAAATGCGAAAAACTCCTCATTTTGTCCAAATGCTTTAGCATAAATATTAGTCGCTTCAGCATCACCGCTACCACGAATTTCTTTTCCTTTCTGATTCGCAATAGCCAAAGTAGTAACTACCTCTCTATCTGCTCTTGATTTAATAGCTTCTGCTTGCTCTGCACCTTGAGCGCGAGTTTCATTAGCCTCTTGCAAACGGTCTGTACGCATTCTTTGATAAACGGCATCATTAATATCACTAGGAAAATCAATACGTTTAATACGAATGCTCACTATCTCGATCCCCATTTCTTGAGAACTTTTATTGGCTTTCTCTAAAATACTAGCAACCATTGTGGTGCGATCACCCGCAACCACTTCATTAACCGTTCGTGTAGCAAACGCATCTCGCAGACCGTTATTGACAATATTAAATAAACGTAAATTTGCTAAACGCTGATCGCCACCTACAGCAGTAAAAAATTTGCCCGTATCTGCAATTCTCCATAATAAGAAGGAGTCAACTAATAAGTTCTTATTTCTACCTGTTAAATAGTTCTCAGGTTTCGCATCAATCGTTAAAATACGACCCTCAAAACGTTTGACATTTTCAATGAATGGTATTTTAAAATGAATCCCAGGCTTAAAATCTGCTCGCTTAATTTCTCCTAAATGAAGTAATAAAACTCGCTCACGCTGGTCAACAAAAAATACTGAGGTACTTAGCACAACAAGGATCAATATACCTAAAAAGAATAATTTATATAACGTTGACATATTAACGCCCCCCTCTGCTACGCGCATCACTTACGGCTGGTGAACTAGTGAACATGCCGGTTGGCGGATAAGCGGTCAAACTGCCTAAATCAATCCGAGTAGGTGGTAATGAAGACCCTCTACCTAGTCGATCTAGAGGTAGATACAATATATTATTACTATCTTTAGAGACGTCCACCAATACTTTTTGGCTTTGGCTATAAACCGATTCCATTGTATCTATAAACATGCGTTCTTTGGTAATAGCGGGAGCTTTCTCATACTCTCTTAATACCTGAATAAAATGACTGGTTTCACCTAGTGCCTTAGCAACAATTTGACTTTTATAGGCTTCAGCTTCTTCCCCTATACGCGTAGCCCTACCCCGTGCTCTGGGCACAATATCTCTTGCATAAGCATAAGCCTCATTTATTTGGCTTTCTTTATCAGCATCTGCTTTTACTACATCCGCAAATGCAGCTTGAACTTGAGGTGGCGGCTGAATATCTGGCATATTAAAATCTGTCACCACCAAACCGGTTCTGAAATCCGCAAGCAACTCCTGTAATTTCACTTCCGTTTGGATAGCCATTGCCCCGCGACCTGTTCTAAAGACTTCATCCATTGTTGTTTTACCTACAATTTCACGTACTGTACTTTCTGTCATTTGGCGCAAAGTTAAATCAGGGTTTACTACATTAAATAGATATTGCGCCGCATCTTCAACATTAAATTGCACTTCAACTTTAAGCTCAATAATATTTTCATCCTTCGTTAACATCAGTGACTCTGCTGAAACACTACCACCGCCTTGTACGAAGCCAATAGTAGCTGTTCTAACACGGGCAACATCGACTTTTTCAACTTTTTCAAAGGGATAAGGAATATGCCAATGTGGGCCTGGCAGCGTAGTTTCCGTATAAGCACCAAAGCGCATTTCTACACCACGCTCTGCAGGTTGTACGATATAGATACCAGAAAGTAGCCAAACTATAAAAGCCACGAGTATTATTAGACTTAGTATAGTTGAGTTACCTCCGCCTGATGACTTATTACCACCAGCATTAGATGAGTTTCCACCAAATATTCCAGCTAACTTTTGCTGCATATTTTTAATCACTTCATCTAAATCAGGCGGACCATCATTGCCACGGTTACCCCACGGATCTTTTTCATCTTTATTACCAGGTTCATTCCAAGCCATTTAGCTCTCCAAAATGATATTTATAATTACCCATGATACATGAAGATGATTGAGTCAGTGGGATTTAAAAACGTTTTAGGCAAAGTATTGATTGCAGATAAGGCTTGTTTCCTTACCAAAATCAATAACGCAGCATAAAGCATTTTTAAACCCATCAAAAAAAGCGCTTGAGAAATGCACCTTCATCTATCATGGGTATGTGACGTGCCCATTTTACGGGGTTTATCCTCATTATGGAACAAAAATCAGTCAACTAGTTCCTCAGCCTCATACTCTGGGAAATATTCCTGCAATGCTTGACGCAACAAATCCACCCCATCACCCGTTACTGCCGATATCCAAACGCGCGTAATACGACCGTTTTCATCACGATCTAAGCGCGGTTTATGATCGTCTGATTGATCAATTTTATTACAGACAATTAACTGCGGCACCTCATCTGCGCCAATTTTATGTAGCACATCATTAACATGCATAAGTAAATCATCACGATCAGCGGCGCCCGCTTCCACTACATGAAGTAATAATGCTGCATCACGCGTTTCATCCAGTGTGGAACTAAAGGATTCGACTAAGCCATGCGGTAGTTTTCTAATAAAACCGACCGTATCCGCCATAACCAGTGCTTGCGTACCCATTAACTTCATTCGCCTTAATGTAGGATCTAAAGTCGCGAATAAGCGATTATCTGCATAAACTTCGGCTGAGGTCAATTTATTAAATAAGGTTGATTTTCCCATATTGGTATAACCGACCAATGATACAACCGGTATAGCTGCACGCTTACGTGATCGCCTGCCTTGTGCGCGTTGTGATTGCACTTTCCCTAAACGTTTTTTGAGCGATTTAATACGCTGCCCCAATAAACGACGATCAGTTTCTAATTGGGTTTCACCCGGGCCACGCATACCGATCCCACCTTTTTGTCGCTCAAGATGGGTCCAGCCACGGACTAATCGTGTTGACATATGTTTTAATTGCGCCAATTCAACTTGAAGTTTACCTTCATGTGATCGTGCTCTACGCGCAAATATATCAAGAATAAGCCCTGTTCGTGCCAATACCCGACACTGTAGCTTCGCCTCTAAGTTTCGTTCTTGGCTAGGTGACAATTCATGGTTAAAAATAACTAGTACGGCATTATTAGCAATAACATGTTGCCTGATTTCATCAACCTTACCTGTACCCGCATAAAACTTAGCATCTGGTCGTTGCCGTTTACCATGAATAAGGGTGGCGATCTCTGCACCTGTTGATTTCACCAACTCAATAAATTCTTGTTCTGATTCCGCAAAATCAGTAACGTTAAAATTAAGATGTACCAAAACTACCGCTTCTTTTTTAGAATTCTCATCAAAAGCAGCGTTGCTATTGTGACGTTCAAACAATTCCATCTATATTTTTAATCCTCAGTGCTAATAGTGACATTGCGCGCGGGCACAATGGTAGAAATAGCATGTTTATACACCATTTGATTAACTGAATTTTTAAGCAAAATAACAAACTGGTCAAATGAATCAATTTGTCCCTGTAACTTTATACCGTTAATTAGATAGACTGAAACAAATACATTTTCACGTCGCAATGCATTTAAAAATGGATCTTGTAGTGATTGAGCTTTAGCCATGACGGTCTCCTATTATTATTCTTTTAGAGATTGTTATGCCCAGTTAACTGTGGGCATTCTTTAATAATATAGCTTATTACTCGTTCAATGGGTAGATCTGAACCACTATCAAACCAAACACCATCATGCTGAGCACGTAACCATGTCAACTGACGCTTTGCCATTTGTCTAGTGGCAATAATAGCTTTATCGATCAGTGTTTCCTCGTCATACTCACCCGCCAAATATGCCCATACTTGCCGATAGCCCACCGCACGAATGGCAGGTAAGTCAACATGGCAATCTGCTCGTTCAAATAAAACCTTAACTTCATCAATAAAGCCTAATGCCATCATCGTTTTATAACGTTCAGCAATGCGTTGATGCAATACCGACCTATCATCAGGGCTTAAAATCAATTTAATTACAGTATAAGGTAGCGATTTCTCAGACTCTTTAGTAAGCTCAGTCATTGACTTACCGGTTAGTTCATACACTTCTAGAGCACGTTGAATACGCTGGGGATCATTGCTATGAATACGCGCAGCAGCAACAGGATCAACCTTCTCCAGTCGGGCATGTAAATATGCCAAGCCATGCTGCTTAATGTCAGCATCTAATTTTGCTCTTATTTGAGGATCAGCAGAAGGTAAATCAGCAAGACCATATTGCAGCGCTTTAAAATACAACATGGTGCCGCCCACCAATAACGGAACCTTGCCACGTGCAGTAATATCTGCCATCAACCGCAGTGCATCCTTACGAAACTCGCCTGCTGAATAAGGCTCCGTCGGATCAAGAGTATCGATCAGATGATGTGGATATTGCTGCAAGATTTTTGGCTCAGGTTTCGCTGTGCCAATATCCATACCTCGATACACCAGCGCTGAATCAACACTAATAATTTCAACAGCAAAGCGTTGAGCAACTGCTAATGCTATATCCGTCTTACCTGCCGCCGTCGGCCCCATAATAAATAGCGTCGGTGGCAGTTTTCCAGCCGTACTGTTCAGGGCTAACCTTGCTTCATAGTATCGAAGAATTCAGCATTAGTTTTTGTTGCTGTCAACCGATCCATTAAGAACTCCATTGCTTCAACAGGCTCCATCGGTGCCAACAATTTGCGTAAGATCCATAATTTATGAAGATCTTCAGTATCAGTAAGCAAGTCTTCTTTACGTGTACCCGAGCGTGTCACATTAATCGCAGGATAAATACGGCGATCGGCCAATTTACGCTCAAGTTGCAACTCCATATTACCAGTACCTTTGAATTCTTCAAAGATAACCTCATCCATTCGTGAACCGGTTTCAACTAAGGCGGTAGCAATAATCGTTAAACTGCCGCCTTCTTCAATATTACGTGCTGCACCAAAGAAACGTTTCGGACGTTGCAATGCATTGGCATCCACACCCCCTGTCAGCACCTTACCTGATGACGGTGCAACGGTGTTATATGCGCGAGCAAGACGGGTAATGGAATCTAATAAAATAACCACATCACGTTTATGCTCAACCAATCGCTTGGCTTTTTCAATTACCATTTCAGCCACGTGAACATGGCGTGTCGCAGGCTCATCAAAAGTACTAGAAACAACTTCACCCTTAACAGAACGTTGCATTTCTGTTACTTCCTCAGGGCGCTCATCAATTAGCAAAACAATCAAATCACTATCAGGATGATTTGTTGCTATAGACTGTGCAATTGTTTGCAAAATCATCGTTTTACCAGATTTTGGTGGGGCAACAATCAAAGCACGTTGACCTTTACCAATCGGTGCCGCTAAATCAATCATGCGAGGTGTAATATCTTCGGTACTGCCATTACCACGTTCTAACGTAAAACGTTCATTAGGGAACAGCGGTGTTAAATTTTCAAAAGGAACTTTATTTTTAGATTTTTCTGCTTTCTCATAGTTAATTTCGTCAACTTTAACTAAAGCAAAATAACGTTCACTATCCTTCGGCGCTCTAATTTTACCCGTAATCGTATCACCGGTTCGCAAGCTAAAGCGGCGTATTTGACTAGGTGAAACATAAATATCATCAGGACCGGCAACATACGAAGCTTCAGGTGATCGTAAAAAACCAAAACCATCTTGCAGTAATTCTAGAACACCTGTGATTATAATCTCATCGCCTTTTTTAGCATGATATTTTACAAGGGCGAATATTAAATCTTGTTTGCGGTTTCGAGCAAGACCGTCTAATTTCAAAGAAAGGGCAAGCTCCATAAGCTCAGCAGCGGACTGCTTCTTAAGTTCAGTTAATTGCATGTATTACCTAGTTTTAGATTTTTTATATAGAAATGTATATATTGCGTGGATACGCTTAGAAAGTATGGGAAATTTGAAGGGTTTTTTTGAAAGTAAAGATGGATCATAACAACTATTTTTAGGAGTGTCTAGTTTTTTAGAGGATCTGCTAGAAGTAAATAGGGCTATCCGGATAATTAACACAGCACCCTAATTTATTAACTGACATAGTAAAGCAGAATTACGACTCATCACTTGGTATTTTAACTGTTTTATTGAGTTCACCTTTGTTATCATAAGCGTGGCTATTTACTTTGACTGTACCTGTGATACTTCAAGTTGCGGTTTTTCAGGGCAAAGATAGCAAGCTAGAACAAGGCGTAATGTGCGGTCTGGATCTTCTTATTTTTTATTCACTAAATGTAAAGGAAGCAATGAAAAAAACAACCTATTTATTATTACTGCTGTTACCTCTATCTAGTTGGGCGGTAAAAGATGTCGATCCAAAATTAATTGACCACGATTGGATAAAGATCTCAGAACAGCTTGAAGCAGAAACAAAAAAACGATGTTCAGAAATCGAAAGCTCTTTTAAAAGACTGGATTGTCGGGGTGAGGTGCGAGTAGAGTTTAAAAACCAAGGTAATTATCGTGGAGTAGAGAACTACATTAACAAACACTATCAACACCTAGACAAAGCAGGCTTGAAGACTTTGATTTCTGAGTATAAAGCCTTACAAAAAATAGCTAGAGATGACAGTGACCTGCCGCACTCGCCTACTCCTACTCCTGCTTTTGAACCGGGTGAGATAAATAAACATATGCTAGATGTTGAACTAAAGGCTTTGGAGAATCTTTTAAAAAATAAAGATCTTAAGTCGTGTGCTAACGCTAACTCAACTGATAATTAATCCACTACGGAGTCCACCCAGCTTAATTGGCCATTCGTCCATGGCTGCTAAACCATGTTGTTCTGTGCTCTATGCACACGCTATCATATAAGGCTATAAAAGGATGGACTTTGTTAGGCTATAACTGTTTTGCACTATTGCGATTGCTCATTGCCCAGCCAACGAATATAGGTCTCGCATCACGGTAAAGTATAATCAGCCCTAGCGGGTTTTAATAAATGTGGTGTCCCCACTAATAATCACTACACATTACTTATTTTTTTTCGTTCGCTACGCCATGAGGCACATGTCCTGTTGCAACATGCTCTCTTGCCGAATCACAGTGCCCCTGCTGGTCATCAAAGAATATGTCTGCGCCAAATGACTTTAAAAAAGGCCCTTTATCCATTCCACCTAAAAATATTGCCTCATCAATGCGAATTCCCCAAGCTCGTAATGTTCTAATTACACGTTCATGTGCGGGCGCTGAGCGCGCGGTCACTAATGCGGTTCTAATAGGTGATTCTTTATCACCAAACTCTATTTGTAAATGATTTAATGCCATTAAGAAATCTTTAAACGGACCGCCTGTTAAGGGATCTCTCGCTGCTTGTTGCTCATTTTCAGTAAACGCTTTCAAACCTTTCTCTTTATATATACGCTCTGATTCATCTGAAAAAAGTACCGCATCACCATCAAACGCAATGCGTAATTGTGAATATTCATTATTGTCTCCCACATTTGAAGGTAAAATAGTCGCTGCGGCAATACCTGCATCTAATGCTTTTCTAACATCATCAGGGCTGGTTGATAAAAACAGGTTGGCATCAAAAGGTTCAACATAACGATACGGGCTACTCCCAGAAGTGAATACTGCTCGGCTAATTGATAGTTGATGATGTTGAATAGAGTTAAAAATTCTGAGCCCAGTATCTGAACTGTTTCTTGACAATAGTATTATTTCGACATGCTGGTGACCTGCTTTATTATTGTTTAATGCTAATAATTTTTTAACAAGCGAATAAGCAGCACCCGCTTCGAGTGGTTCATCTTCATTTTCAATCTGATACTGGCAATAGGCTTGAGTACCTTGCTGCTCATAAATGCGGTGACTCTCGTCTAAATCGAATAAGGCGCGTGACGAAATAGCTACAATTAATTTATTATTAGCCATTTATTGTTGCCTGCTGTATTGCTTGGCCATCTTTACGGGCAATACGCAAAATACGATCCCAGCTATCTTGTTGCTTTTCGGTCATAACCGGGGCTTGTTTTAGCGCTTTCAAATCCTCTTTTAATAAGTCTAATAGCGACACATTACCTGGTTTTCCTTTTGGAAAAGAAGCGTTTTCATCCGTAAAAATAACACGGTGGAAAATAGGTGTGTTTGGCGCAATAGTTTGAATGGCTTGCCCTAATATTTGGATGCGGTAAAGCGGATTGTTAAATTTAAAACTTTTACCATTAATCATTTGTGTCCATTGGTCAATTTTATCGCCACCAAAGAGATTGCCTGATATTGAGTAGGTTTCTATTACTAAAATACCTTGTTTTAATAGAACAATATGCTCAATATTTACCAATCCTCCTATCCCATCAGGAAATACAATATTACGTAACTCTTTTTGTATATAAGGTTTTAATGCTAAGTTGATCCGCTTATTAACCCGATCCCTCTTTTTGCTAACTATAATAGCAATGCTAAGGAGCGCTAGCAATAAAATAGCTATTCCAACATAAATTTGAGCAGTATGGGACAATATGAAATCTCTAAATAATGGCAACAATTAAATTATACGAGGTTTTTAAATTGTTTGGGCGAGTAAAACGTATTTTCAACTATAGGGCAACTCTAAATGCAACTGAATAAATACAGTTGTTGCGGAAGGTCGGCTACGTAAGTCGTGCCAAGCTAAAACCTCGCTATAACTTGCTACTCGTTATTTAAGGAGTCTCTGAACACTAGCATTAACCCACAAACCTGTTTTGTAATGCAATGCATCTACTTTAATTGCTGTGGAATGTGTTTTTGAGATGACATATTTTTGGAAAGACAGTAATAATAATGTGGCAATAATTGAAAACACCATAACCCCGATCCCAACATCTATACCC
>CAYTAM010000028.1:0-11555 GCA_964435685.1 uncultured Methylophaga sp.
TTGGCCTGATCACTATCTTGCTGAATCATGCAGTTTCAATGATTATGGGTATATGATTGAGAGCATGGCGACTGCGACCGTAGATAATATTAAGTTAGCGATTGAAGGCAAAGAACAGCACACCAAGGCTTCATGGAGTGCTATTTGCCTAGGTGATATGGGGCATACCGGCACAGCATTTGTTGTTATTCCCAAAATCCACCTCGTAATGTGGCATGGATGAGAAAAGGCAAAATGATGCGGCTAGCAAAAGTGGCTTTTGAGAAATATTTTACTCGCAAAATGAAAAAGGGCTCTTCAGAGCCGGTGTTTGAAAAATATGTTCTAAAAGTACTGGGGATAGAACGCCTAAAGTAATTTAGCACAGCTAAGAAGTAAAACATTTGTTATGGTGTGCGGGTATCATTAAAAGATGAGTTAATGTGAACCTCCCCACGCACATACTGATAGTCATGAAAACATGCTAAAGCTTATCTATAGTAATGATCTGATGCAGCTGGCTGTTCGGCTGGCAGAATTACAGCAATCACAGCCATTAGCCCCTTTAGAAGCTGAAACAGTGATTGTTCAGAGTAATGAACTCGCTCGTTGGTTATCGCTATTTTTGGCAGGTCAGCATGGTATTGCCAGTCATATTGACTATCCTTATCCATCTGCTTTTATTTGGGCATTGTTTCGTCGTATTTTACCCGAAGCGATCCCGCAAGAATCATCTTTTTCTACCGACACAATGACATGGCGGCTTTTTGAGCTATTGCCAACGTGTCGTGAGCAGGCAGGATTCGAATCAATTGATGCTTATCTTGGCAAACAAGATGATGTAATAAAGTGTTATGACTTAGCCCATCATATTGCCGATAGTTTTGATCAATATTTAATGTATCGTCCAGATTGGATTGAGGCGTGGGAACGAGGTGAAACACCGCATTGGCAAGCACGATTGTGGCAGTTATTAACCAAAGGTGAAGTCAAACCGCAACATCGTGCCAATCTATTGCTACAACTAAAACACTATTTGTCCTCCCTGAAAAACAAGCCTGCGGACTTGCCTAATCGAATTGCTATTTTTGGCTTATCAGCATTGCCGCCAGTGTATTTAGAATTATTTGAATTAATGTCACAATATTGCGATATTCACTTGTTCTTTCTATCGCCAAGCGAAGAATATTGGGGGGATTTATTGAACCCTAAATCCCAAGCACGGAAAGAATTGGATTCGCCAGAGCAAGAACAGTACATAGCTTCAGGCCATCCATTATTAGCCAGTTTAGGTAAGCAAGGACAAGATTTTTTTGAGCAATTACAACACTGCACGATGGAGGAGGAATTCCACTTTATTGAGCCACAGCAAACAAGCTTATTAAAAAAACTGCAATATGATATTTATGCCTTAACAGATATTGATTCGGTCACCCAAAAGCAACAAATCTCTACGGATGATGACTCTATCATGGTGCATTGTTGCCATAGTGCACTGCGTGAAATTGAAATATTACACGATCAATTATTAGCGCTATTTGAACGCCACCCTGACTTATCGCCGACTGATATTGTGGTAATGACTGCTAATATTGAAGTTTATTCACTGTGGATTGATGCCGTATTTGACAGCAATGATGTAGCTCACACTATTCCTTATAGCATTGCCGATGGCGGTATTAAAAGCCAAAGTCTATTGCTGACAGCATTTACAAATTTATTAGGCCTACCACAATCTCGCTTTGATGTTGAAAGTATTGTTAGCTTATTAGAATGTGAAGCGATTCAAAACCGGTTCTCATTTGATCAACAGCAGTTAGCATTAATACGGCGTTGGCTACGAGAAACGCATACCGCATGGGGGCTTTCTGCTGACGATAAAGTAAGTTTAGACTTACCCGCAAATGATGCTAATACATGGCGAGCGGGCTTAGATCGATTACTCTTAGGTTATGCCATGGCTGAGTCATCAGCAAGCTTGTTTGAAGGTCGCTTGGGTTTTGAAGGGATCAGCAGTGATCGTGCCGAAACAATGGCACAATTATGTGCGTTTATCGACACGCTTGATCGTTATCGACAGCAATTAAAGGCGGAGTTAACAGCAACGCAATGGCAAAAGCTCCTATTACGCATGTTAGAGGTGTTTTTTGTGCCATCATCAGCCAATTCAAAAGATGAAGCTGAGTTATTGTTAATAAGAAAAACATTGGATAGTTTAGTAGCAACAGCCGAGCTAGCGGTGTTTGAGAAAAAGATAAGTATAGATTTAGTTAAGACATGGTTTGATGGGCACTTAGACAAACAGCAAACGCAAATGCGCTTTATGGGCAATGGGGTCACATTTTGCGGCATGGTGCCGATGCGTAGCATTCCATTTAAAGTAGTGTGTTTGATTGGCATGAACGATGGTGATTATCCGCGTAGACAAGCTACATCAGGTCTTGATCTAATGTCTCAAATGCCAAAGCGACAAGGTGATCGCTCGCAACGTGATGAAGATCGATACCTGTTTTTAGAATCATTATTATCAGCACAATCACATTTTTATATTAGTTATGTCGGTGCTAGCATTGTTGATAACTCGGCGATACCTCCTTCGGTATTAGTGAGTGATGTGCGCGATGTCTTAAAACTGAGTTTTGAAAACAGTGATGGTGGTGATATTTGGCAGCATGTTTTAACAGAACATCCTTTACAAGCCTTTAGTCGGCGTTATTTTGATGGCAGCTCTGTCAAGTTATTTAGCTATATGACCCGTCATTGCCCTGTAAAGAGACCAGCCTTAGTCGATAATTGGTTTGATAAGCCATTACCAGAACCAGATCAAAGCTGGAAAACAATCAATTTAGCTCAATTGCTTTCGTTTTATCGCCATCCAACCCGCTTTTTATCACAACAACGTCTTGGGCTTTGGCTGGAACCCGATGAAGAGCAACTAGAAACGCGAGAGCCTTTCGGTTTAGATGGCTTACAGGCTTGGTCTTTACGTCAACAGCTATTGGCTTATCGGCTAAATGATAAAGCCATAGTTGAGGCTTTACCATTCATTCAAGCTACAGGTGTATTACCGCAAGGCAGCGTCGGTGATATTATTTTCAATGAACAAACTAATAAGGTTGAGGCGTTTGCTGATAAGTTATTACCAGATTATCCTGATGCATTTTTAACAGCACTGCCTTTCGAATTAGAACTAAATGATTGTATATTGCAAGGGCAATTAGAAGGCTTAACGAGTGGCGGCTTATTTAGCTTTCGCATGGCAAAATCAAAAGGTGGCGAATTATTAACAGTTTGGTTACAGCATTTGATTTTAAACTGTATACAAGCAGCTAATATCGTATGCGAAAGTCGTTGGATAACGGATGATAAAGACTACCATTTCAAGCCTGTAGAAAATGCACAAATCATATTAAGTGAATTATTAGAATTGTATTGGCAGGGTCTGCAGCAACCATTACCTTTGTTCTCAAATACCAGTTATGCCTATGCCAAAGCTAGTTTAAATGGTGGTCGAGCAAATCCAGAAAAAGCTATGTTTGCAGCATGGCAAGGTAATATGAAGCTTTCAGGAGAGAAGAAAGATTTATATTACCAACAGGTTTATGATTATTCGCCATTAGATGATGAGTTCAAAAGACTGGCACTGTCTGTCTACGAACCGTTGCAAGCTCATCTATATGAGGGTGAGTTATAGACTTGAATTTAATCCTATTTAGTCTTAAAATAGACTGAAACGAACAAATCGAACGAAATAAGTGGTGATCATATGAAAGCACTATCAGCAAATGAAGCAAAAACTCAATTTGGTAACTTATTACTTAATGCCCAGCGAGAGCCTGTTCAAATCAATAAAAATGGTAAAGCTGTTGCAGTAATGATGTCGATGGATGATTATCAGGGTATGGAATCATTGAAGCTAAAACTACTGCAAGAACGAGCAGAAAAAGCAAAAGTGGATACGCATACGGTTGATGGTACGTCATTCTTCCAAGACTTAGCTTCAGGAAAACACGACTAAGCGTATGACAAGGTTTCGCCTTAGCTCGGATGCTCAAACAGATCTAATTAATATTCGACATTACACCCTGAAAAACTGGGGTAGTGAGCAGTCTGAAAAATATTTAACAGAATTACAACAAACCATAGAATTGCTAGCCGCTTCACCTAAAATGGGTAAAAAAAGAGCTGATATTTCAACTGAGGATTTGAGTTTTCCATATGCTAGCCATGTTATTTACTATGCTTTACAAAGTGATTGCCTGTTAGTTTTTGCTGTGTTACATAAAAGCATGGTGCCGAATAATCATTTGGATGGAAGACATGTTGGCAAATGAATATTCATATCGAATTAATGTAGGAAACTATAGATAATTTATGTCAGAAATCTATAATCCAGTCAGTTGTTCTAGAGAAGGTGATATATTTCACTATCGTTGGGCTGCTAGACGCTGTCTTAAGTTATTAGATTTTAATACCCAGTTAGACTACGTCACTATTGAAGGTTCAAGTGATGATCTGGATGGCGAGCTGGTTATTGATGTAGCAGAATATAGTTGTGATGAAAATGATATTAAATCTGTAGAATATTTTCAGTTAAAACATACTACAACTCAGTTGGATAAGCCTTTTACTCCCAGTTTTCTAAAAAAAACTATTGAAGGATTTTCAAAACGGTTTTTAGATTTAGATACTAATGATCATGATTATCAATCTGTAAAATTCACAGTAATTACTAATCGCCCTTGTAGTGAGACATTTAAAGAGTCAATAGAAAACTTAATCAGAGATGAAAATGCTTCTGATCGACCTTCTAATTCAATAAGAAAATATTCGAATTTAACAGGAACGCAGCTAAAAGAATTTTGTAAAAGCTTGAGTATTATTGATGGAGAAGGAAACTATGAGGCTCAAAAATATGAAATACATAAAGAGTTAGCTGAGTTAACGTCATCTATTATAGATAACAGCATAATAAACAACCTTGTTAATCTAATTCAAGAAAAAGTAGTAACACCAAATAACAATAAAATTGTTTGCGAAAATGTATTACAGATTTTTGGTGTTTCTAATAAAACGGAACTTTTCCCTGCTTTGCCAGCATTTGAAACGTTAAAGGGATATGTTCACAGAGAGCAACATGATGAATTACGTGAAGCTATACTAGCAGCTACTACACCTGTGATTATTAGTGCGACTGGTGGAGTAGGAAAGTCAATTGTATGTAGTCAATTAGTTACTGATTTCTCTAATAACTCCGTTGCTATTTCATATGATTGTTTTGGTGGTGGGCAATATAGAAACCTAAGTGCAAAACGTCATAGAGCTTCAGAGGCCTTTATTCAAATAATAAATGAATTAGCAAAAAAAGGACTATGTGAACCTTTAATTCCTCAACCAAATGATCAAGATGATCGATTGATGCGTACCTTTTTGCAACGTTTGCAAGTGGCGGTAAATTCAGTAAGACGAAATAATAATGATGCAAGATTAATTATTATGTTTGATGCAGTAGATAACGCTGAAATGGCGGCGAATGAAGCGGGTGATAATTGCTTTGCTAGTCAGCTTATTAAAGAGAGTGTACCTGACGGGTGCCATATTGTATTTTTTTCTCGCACAGAAAGGGTTGCTCTCTTAAATCCAAAATCTTCTATTATTTACTTAAAACTTAGATCATTTGGTGATAATGAAACATTAGAACATTTGGAAACAGTATTTCCAGATGCTTCATTAAATGATGCTGTTGAGTTTAAGCGGCTAACTGATGGTAATCCACGAGTTCAAGCAAATGCATTAAGCCTTGGAGGAGAGAGTATTAGAGATATGTTGTCTTTGTTAGGGCCTTCAGGGACAACCGTAAAGGATTTAATAGAAACCCAGTTAGAACGAGCTGTTACAAACATAAAAGAAGGCCTTCCTGATAACTTTCAAGAATATGTTGATGCGATTTGTATTGGATTAGCTAACCTACCACCTTTTATACCTTTAGAAATTTTATCAGAAGCATCTGGGGTAGATGTAGCAACGGTTAGAAGGGTTATTAAACCATCTTATGCCAAGCAAAAAGATGATCTTGGCTATCAACTACCTTATAACAAGATTTATCTTTTATCAGAAGATGGAAAGCTTAGAGATACCAGAAATAGTTTTAATATTAAGGCGAAAGTTAGGAATAAGCTATGACCGCATTTAATGTCAATACTGTTGCTTTACACGATCTTAATATCATTGAAGCCAGTGCTGGCACGGGTAAAACCTATACCTTAGCCGAGCTTTATCTACGCTTATTATTAGAGAAAGATTTAACGGTTGATCAGGTTCTGGTGGTGACGTATACCCGCGCCGCGACAGAAGAATTACGTGAGCGCTTACGTCAAAAACTGGTGGATGCACGCGATCAGCGAACAAACCAATTTGAGCAGGAAAGAACAGAGGTAAAAAAACTTAATTTAGCCATTCAAAGTTTTGATGAGGCGGCTATTTTCACCATTCATGGTTTTTGTCAGCGTGTTTTGGGTGATTATGCTTTTGAAAGCGGCTTGCATTTTGAATTAGAACTGATAGGTGATGATAGTGAGTTATTGCAATCAGTAGCAGATGATTTTTGGCGCAAGCATGTCACTACGGCAGATAAAGAGTTTGTTGCCTATTTATTAGCTAAAAATGAAAGCACAGAGACCTTGTTGCAATCAGTACGAAGTTATATCAGCAAGCCTTATCTTAATATTTTACCGATACCTGAGTTTGATATTGCTCAGTTTACACAGCAGGCTCAGCTTCAATTTAAACGTGTTAAAACAACATGGCAAGCACAGCAAGAAACCATTATTGCAACATTGCAAAATAAAACATTATTGAATGGTAATAAATATCGTAAAACAAGCGTCGAAAAGTGGTTATTATTATTGGCTGAATTGTGTGAACACAAGACCTTGCCAGCTACACTATTTGATGGCTTTGAACGATTTACGAAGGCAAAATTAGAAGATGCGCTCAAAGATGACCAGCATTTACCTGAGCTGGGATTCTGGGTTGAGTGTGAATTATTACTAGAACAGTTTAATCAATTACAACATGCGAGAGCGCTTCAGCTACAAGGTTTACGTCTACAGTTATTAAATTATCTGCGTGAAACCGTGCCCCAGCGAAAACAGCAACAAGGCGTGTTGTCATATGATGATTTATTATTAAATTTAGAACAAGCTCTGAATGGCAAGCGCGGTGACTGGTTAGCCGAACGGTTACGAGAGAATTATCGTGCCGCCTTGATTGATGAGTTTCAAGATACTGATCCGATTCAATATGCCAGCTTTAGCCGAATATTTTCAGGCAGTGGCTTACCTACATTTTTAGTCGGCGATCCCAAGCAAGCGATCTACAGCTTTCGTGGTGCAGATATTTTCACTTACCTTAAGGCGAAAGCAGAAGCCGAACACGAGCATACACTCACTACAAATTGGCGTTCTCACCCTGATTTAGTGTTAGCGGTTAATACTGTTTTTAGTCGACAAGCAAAGCCGTTTATTTATCAGGATATACCTTTTCATTCTATTGCTGCTGAACGTCCTAAACAGCAGATATTACACATTCAAGGGGATAACTCATCTGCTTTAAATATTCTGTGGGCCAAAAGTGATAAGTCACTGACCAAAGGTGAGTTAACGGTTGTGGCTGCTAATGCGACTGCCAATGAAATTGCACAGTTATTGAGCCTTTCTCAACAGGTAAAAGCGACATTATTAGAGGATAAAACAAAACAATTAGTGGCGGTGACGGGCGGAGATATTGCTGTATTAGTGCGTAACCATCGGCAAGCATATGCCATTCACACCTGTTTGCAACTACGAGGTATCAATAGCGTTCAACAGGGGCGAGAAAATGTGTTTTTATCAAACGAAGCCTTAATGTTGCAACGTGTTTTATTAGCGATTGCAGAACCTAATAATGAATCACGAATTAAATCGGCTTTAACAACAAGTTTGTGGGGGCTAGATGCAAACGCGTTGCATCAGTTGCAACAGGATGAAGCGCAGTGGTTGAAGCAACTTAATTTGTTTTATGACTTGCATCAGCTATGGCTAAAATATGGATTTATGCGATTATTTAGACATTTATTGATTACAGCTTCAGTTGAGCAAAGGTTATTAGCATTGCCTGATGGCGAGCGACAATTGACTAATTTATTACATCTGGCAGAGCTTATTCAGGATTTTTGCAGTAAGCATAGTGAAGGAATTGAAGCGGTTTTACACTGGCTATCTAATCAACGGCAATCAGAAAACAGTAGTGATGAGGCGGCTCAATTACGACTGGAAAGTGATGAGCAATTAGTCAAAATCATTACCATACATAAAAGCAAAGGCTTGGAGTATCCCATCGTTTTTTGTCCGTTTTTATGGGATGCTCATTTACGATCAGCTAATGACAAGGTGATTACTTTTCATCAGGCTACACAAAATAATTTTGCTAGTGTCGCTTTTTCGGAACCGGCACTAAGCCAAGCAGCTGAATCAGCAACATTAGAAGAACGTGCTGAAGATCTGCGATTATTATATGTTGCCTTAACACGTGCCAGAGAGCGTTGCGTCATTGTCTGGGCCGATGTGAAAAATGTTGAGATCTCGGCACTTTTTAGCCTACTGCATCCTGCATTAACTGAAGTGGATGCTACGGCGATGAGTGTTGATTTAAAGGCGTTAGTACAAACAAGTAGTGGCACAATTTCAATTGAATCAGCATCAGCTGATAATACCGTTGTATATCAAGCCTCCAAAGATAAAACACAGATATTAGCGGCTAAAGAATTCAAGGGTGTCATTCAACCACCTTGGCGTATTGGTAGCTTTAGTGCATTAACGAGGGGTCATGATGCGGAGCTCCCAGATCATGACACTAATGATCACGCTGCTATTAAACCGATAGTGAACACTAATATTTTAGATCGTTTTAGCTTTCCTAGAGGTGCGCAAGCAGGCACTTGTTTACATGCTATTCTCGAAGTATGGGACTTTACCGACCATGATGATGATGCTTTGCAGCTGTTAGTGGGCAGAATATTATTGCAATATGGTTTTGATGAAAAATGGTTAGGCGTTGTGTGTCAGTGGCTAAACCAAGTTGTTACTACGCCTATAGGTACTGCTGCAATTATACTGGCAAATTTAACACGCCAACAACGATTAGATGAGTTGGAATTTTATTTTCCAGTGGCTAATTTATCAGTGCGAAGCTTACAACAAAAAATATTACCCTTATTAGTTACAGGCTCACCATTGGCGAGGGTGATCAAACGGTTGAGTTTTTATAGTTTAACGGGGTTTATGAAAGGATTTATTGATTTAGTATTTGAATATCAAGGCAAATATTACGTGGTGGATTATAAATCTAATCATTTAGGCGACACTGACAAAGCGTATCAAGCTGAATCATTAAATGAGGCCATGGTCGCACACGATTATCCGTTGCAATATTTAATTTACAGCGTGGCGTTACATCGCTATTTAAAGTTAAGACTTACTGATTACGCGCCAGAACAACATCTTGGCGGAGTGTATTACTTGTTTATCAGAGGAATGCATCCTGAGTGGGGACAGGCAGGTGTTTTTTATGACAAGTTAGACGCGACATTGTTGGAAGAATTTGATCATTGTCTGCAAGGATTAGAGGATGAGTAAGTTGACAAGCATTCTTCGACAAGCAGGATTGAGCGAATTAGCCTGTCAGTTTGCCAGTTTTATTGGGCGATTAGATAAAACAGATGATCCGCTTATTGCTATGACAGCGGCACTCCTTAGTGAAGCGAATAGACAAGGTCATGTGTGTCTGAGTTTATCTCAGATAATGACTAACGATAATTACAACTTATTGGATCTTCCTGATAATATTGCACAATGGCAGCAACGATTAAAACAAAGCCATGTGGTGGGGCAAGCAGGTGAATTTACACCTTTAATTTTAACCGAACAAGGGACAGTATATCTGTATCGTTATTGGTTAGATGAGCAAAATGTGGCAACGGCGATCCGGCAACTATGTCAGTTAAGAACGCTTGATGAACCACAACAGATCCGGCAGAAATTTGCTAATTGGTCAAGCAGTATTAATGGTGTTGATTGGCAGAAAGTAGCTGTTTTTATGGCATTAACACAGAGGTTTAGCGTTATTACCGGCGGGCCGGGAACAGGTAAAACAACCATAATATTGCGTTTATTAAGCATGTTGCTTATTGAAAACAGCAATATGAAAATTGCATTAGCTGCCCCGACAGGTAAGGCGGCGGCGAGATTACAACAAGCTATTGATAATAGTGCTACAAATAATATTGAATCTAAAACCTTGCACCGTTTATTAGGTATCACTGCCAACCATCAACAGGGGCAATATAATGCTGATCGACCCTTAGCAATTGATATGGTAATTGTTGATGAAGCATCGATGATTGATATTAGTCTGATGGCTCTCTTGATGGCTGCATTGCCTAAACATGCTAGCATTGTGTTACTGGGGGATAGCCAGCAATTAGCATCGGTAGAATCAGGTGCCGTATTGGCTAACCTATGCCAACAAACACAACAATTTTCAGCAGGTTTTTGCGAAGATCTGATGGCGACAACAGGCATCAAAATAGCGACCATTCGCGGTAATTCAGTTTTAAATAACTGCGTTGTTGAATTACAGCATAGTTATCGCTTTGATCAACAAAGTGATATTGGGCGGCTAGCGAAGGCGGTACAGTTTGGCGATCTACCAGCAGTATTTGATGTTATCACCACTGCCCAAACACCGATCTGGCAACAACAACTCGATGCAGATCTTATTTTAGAGACGATTATAATACTCTATCAAGCGTTTTTTGTTGCAGTAAAGAATAACGAAGAAGCCTTGGTTTGTTTACAAAAATTTGAACGACAGCGAGTATTGTGTGTTTTAAAACAAGGTTTACATTCTGTGCAATCAGTCAATAATGCGATTGAACGCCATATCCAAAAACAAGGGTGGCGAACACAACAGGGCTGTTATCATGGCAGACCGATAATGGTGACGCAAAATGATTATCGCCAACAATTATTTAATGGCGATACCGGCTTGATATTGCGTGATGCAACAGGTGATTTAAAAGCCTGCTTCCTATTTGACCATTCACTGCACTGGTTTGAAATAGCACGCTTGCCCGCCCACGAAACCGCTTATGCCATTACCATACATAAAAGTCAGGGCAGTGAATTTGATAATGTATGTATATTATTAGCCGAACAAGAAAGCCCACTGCTAACCAGAGAGCTACTTTATACCGCAATCACTAGAGCAAAAAAACAGGTCATGTTAGTGTGCAGCGAAGCAATTTTAGCAACAACCGTCAATACGCAACATCAACGTGAAACGGGCTTAGCAGGATTATTAGAAAATTCAAGCAATTTGGGTATATTCAGTCCATGCCAAGATCCCTGATGAAATGAGAATCAGGCAATACATTTTCATCTTTAACGCCTAACTGTTCAATTACAAGCATCTTTACTCGGTTGTATACTTGTTCTCGCTGCCATACCTTAGTGTCGAGCGTACTTACAATATGAATT